>JANLXK010000360.1:0-3109 GCA_031365045.1 Gemmatimonadota bacterium
GATTTCACCTGATGGCGCACCTCGCCCAGGGGAAGGTGAACCCTTCGGACGACAAGGAATACGGTCGGGCGATGGTGAAGGTGGCCGGGGGCCGGCTCTGGAAGGGGTTCGACGCCGGTGAGGAGACGCCGGTCTGGATGAGCCACGGCCACCTTCACCATCGCCCGACCGTATTCCTTGTCGTCCGAGGCGTTCACCTTCCCCTGGGCGAGGTGCGCCATCAGGTGGAATCCGTAGCAGAGGCCGAGGACCGGGATCCCGGAGTCGAGCAGCTTCGGGTCCGCCGTGGGCGCCCCTTCGTCGTAGACCGAGTTCGGCCCCCCCGACCAGATGACCCCCTTCGGCTTCCACTCCTTGATCCACTCGAGCGAGCGGGTCGGCGGATGGATCTCGCAATAGACGTGCGCTTCCCGCACCCGGCGCGCGATGAGCTGGGTGAACTGGCTGCCGTAGTCGATGATGAGGATGCGGTCCATGCGTGCCAGGAGCTGGGAGTTTGGAGTTGGGAGGGGTGCGCGGTCTGCATTCGGGCCTGGGGCGGGCATTGCACCCCTCACAACTCCCGACTCCCGACTCATTTCGACTTCCCTACCGTCGTCGGCGTGAACGGATCCACCGCCTCGGTGCGGAAGAGGTCGTCCACCTGTTCGCGGGGGCGGACGACGTGCCACCCGCCGTCGCGGATCAGCACCTCCGCCGCGCGTGGGCGGGTGTTGTAGTTGCTGCTCATCACGAAGCCGTAGGCGCCGGCGCCGAGGATGGCGAGCCGTTCGCCCGGCTCCACGCCGGGCAGCGGGCGGCCGAGGGCCAGGAAGTCCCCGGTCTCGCAGATCGGCCCCACCACATCCACCGGCTTCACCGCCCGGCCCTTCGGCGTCACCTCGGCGATCCCGTGCCAGGCGCGATAGAGGCTCGGGCGCAGAAGGTCGTTCATCGCCGCGTCCACGATCACGAAATCCTTCCCACCGGAATGCTTCCGGTACATCACTTCGGTCAGGAGCACGCCGGCGCTGCCGACCAGATACCGGCCCGGCTCGACGAACACGGTCAGCCCGAGCGGTCGGAGTGGCGTCACCACTGCGGCCGCGTACCGATCAAGATCGATCCCCGGTTCGGCGCCGTAGCGAATGCCGAGTCCGCCGCCGATGTCGACGGCGTCGAGTTCCTGAGCACCGGCGGCCCGCACCTCGGCGATCAGCCGGAGGAGGCGCGCGACCCCTTGGGCATAGGGCGCCGGGTCGGTGAGCTGGCTGCCGAGGTGCATCGCCAGGCAGGTGAGCTTGAGCCGCGGGCTCCGGCGAATGATCGACATCGCGGGGAGGACCTGGTCGGCCGGCACGCCGAACTTGATCCCTCCCTGCCCGGTGGAGATGTAGGGATGGGTCTCGGCGGTGACGTCGGGGTTCACGCGGATCCCGACCCGGACATCGCGCGCCATCTCGTCTGCCACTTCGGCGAGGAGCTTCAGCTCCTCGATCGACTCGACATTGATGTGTCCCACCTCGTGCTCCGCCGCCAGGCGCAGCTCCGCCCGGCTCTTCCCCACTCCGCTGAAAACGATGTGCCCCGGCCCGAACCCCGCGGCGAAGGCGCGCTTGAGCTCGCCTCCGGAGACGATGTCGGCCCCGGCACCGCAGTCCTTGAGGACCCGGAGCACCGCGAGGTTGCTGTTGGCCTTCACCGCATAGCAGATCCGGTGCGGCACGGCGGCGAGGACCTGGTCCAGCGCATGGAACCGCCGCTGGATCACGTCGGCGCTGTAGACGTACGTCGGGGTGCCTACCGCGTCGGCGATCGACGCGAGCGGCACCCCGCTCATCCGGAGCCCCAGCACCCCGGTCTCCAACCCGCCCTCGGCCAGCACCGGCCCGAGGTCGGCCGGGCCCGGGATCATCTCGGGCACGTCGGCCATCTCAGTACGCCTTGGCCCAGACCGCCTCGACGGTGGCCGGCTTGGCGCACCAGAGACAGGTCGTGGGTTGTTCGGGGGACTGGAACTCCGGATCGGGGAGGACGCGGATCGTCGCCTTGGTCTGGGTCTTGATCTCGGCCTCGCAGGTCGAGCTGCCACAGAAGCCGCCGTAGACGAAGCCACCGCCCCCTTCTCCGGTCATCTTCTCCACCAGGAGCTCCTTCGTCGCGCCACGCACGGAGTTGGCCTCGCGCCGCACCTTGGCGCCGGCAAGGAGCGCGGCCTGCATCGCGTCGATCTCCTGCTGCATCCGGGCGGCGAGCCCCACGATCGGGAGCGGTTCTTTGTCCCCGCCGGTGCGGCGCTTCACCGTCACGACACCGTTCGCGATGTCGCGCGGGCCGATCTCGAAGCGGAACGGGGTGCCACGGGCCTCCCACTCGTAGTACTTGGCGCCCGGCTTGATCCCGTCACGCGCGTCGAGGTGCACCCGCAACCCGGCCGCGCGAAGATCCTTGAGGACCTTCTCCGCCGCCTCGAGCACCGTCGCCCGCTCGTCATCCTTGCGATAGATCGGTACGATCACGATCTGGTACTGCGCCAGCCGCGGCGGGCAGATCATCCCGCTGTCGTCGCCGTGGGTCATGATCAGCCCGCCGATGAGACGGGTGGAGACCCCCCACGAGGTGCTCCAGACGTGGTCGATGCCGCCGGCCGCGGTCTGGAAGGTCACGTCGAACGCCTTGGCGAAGTTCTGGCCGAGGTTGTGGCTGGTACCGGCCTGGAGGGCGCGGTTGTCCTGCATCAGCGCCTCGGTGGCGTAGGTGCGGAGGGCGCCCGCGAACTTCTCGGAGTCGGTTTTGAGGCCGGTGAGTACCGGCATCGCCATCCACTCTTCCATGAACGTCCGGTACACGCCAAGCATCTGCCGCGTCTCCGCTTCGGCCTCCGCCTCGGTGGCGTGCGCGGTGTGCCCCTCCTGCCAGAGGAACTCGGTGGTGCGGAGGAAAAGGCGGGTGCGCATCTCCCAGCGGACCACGTTGCACCACTGGTTGATCAGGAGCGGGAGGTCGCGGTAGCTCTGGATCCACTTGGCGAACATCGCGTAGATGATCGTCTCGGAGGTCGGACGGATCACCAGAGGCTCCTCGAGCACCTTCCCCCCGCCGTTCGTCACGACGGCGACCTCAGGGGCGA
>JANLXK010000367.1:0-5149 GCA_031365045.1 Gemmatimonadota bacterium
GAGGAGAAGAGATCGCGTCAACGGCGGCCCTGAAAGGGCCGCCCTACAGGCCCGTTGTTGAGATTCTGCCGCTTTGCGGCACCATTCGCCCCCGCCCCCACCCCACCCCCGATCGGGGGCGGGGCTTTTCCTGAGCGTCCGAGCGTCTGTTGACCGTTAACTTGAGTGCGTCCTCAACTCGAGTCCCCGATGTCCGCCATCACCCCGCAGGATCTGGCCAAGCGCGTCCTCCGCACCGAATGGGAGAAGCTGAGTAGCCGAGAGCGGCGGGTGATGGACGCGGTGCTGAACCGGGCGATGATCTCGCGGAATCCCGAGGCCGAAGCGACGGGGGAGGTCAGGACGTTCGGGGAGCGGCTGGCCGACCGGATCGCGATGTTCGGCGGATCGTGGACCTTCATCCTGAGCTTCCTCACGGTGCTCGCGGGATGGGTGGTGCTGAATACGATCCTCGTGGCGAAGCGGGGCACGACCTTCGATCCCTATCCCTACATCCTGCTCAATCTCTTCCTGTCGATGCTGGCGTCGCTCCAGGCACCGGTGATCATGATGAGCCAGAACCGACAGGCGGTGAAGGACCGATCGGACGCGGCCCACGACTATGAGGTGAACCTCAAGGCCGAGATCGAGATCCGGCAGCTGCACGAGAAACTCGACGACATCCGGGAAAAACGGTGGGAGGACCTGGTGCAGATGCAGCGGGAACAGATCGAGTACTTGAAGGCGATGGTGACACCCAAATAGGGCGGGGCGTCTCGGCCCGCCGATTGTGCAACGTGATCTCTGGAGCTTGGCCATCCCGGCCGAGCAGAGAGGCGCTCCCGGGAAAAGTCTGGGATCCCTCATGATCGACGATCGCAGCGCTCGGCCCGGAGGGCCAAGCTCCACGCATCAACTTCGAGCTGCGCGACCATACTCGCGCTCGGCCCGGAGGGCCAAGCTCAATGCATCGACTTCGAGCTGTGCGACCATACTTGCGCTCGGCCCGGAGGGCCAAGCTCCACTCCCTCGATCTCTGAAAGCAGCGGCGCGAGGGCGCGCCGCCCTATAGGCCCGTTGTCGAGATTCCGCTGCGCCGCCCTCCGCCCTACCCGCCCTCCCCGCCCCTCTGTAGACTTCAGTCGTGATCTCCTTCTCCTCCGTCTTCAAGGCCTACCCCAAGGGCACTGGGGGGCTCCGCGACGTCTCCTTCCGGGTCCGGAAGGGAGAATTCGTCTTCCTCACCGGGCACTCCGGCGCCGGCAAGAGCACCATGCTCAAGCTGATGTACGCCGAGCAGCGGCCGACCAACGGGACCGTGGAGGTGGCGGGGTTCGATATCGGACAGATCGGCGCCAACGACATCCCCCGGCTCCGCCGCAAACTCGGCTGCGTATTCCAGGACTTTCTGTTGCTGGAGGAGCGCACCGCGCAGGAGAATGTCGCCTTCGCGCTCGAGGTGACCGGCGCCCATCGCGACGCGATCCCCGGCAAGGTGATGCGGGTGCTGACCCAGGTGGGGCTCGCCGCCAAGGCGGGGGCCTTCCCGCGCGAACTCTCCGGTGGCGAGCAGCAGCGGGTGGCCATCGCGCGGGCGCTGGTCAACGACCCGCCGATCCTCCTGGCCGATGAACCGACCGGCAACCTCGACGAGCGCGCCACCCGCGGGGTGTTCCAGCTGCTGCGGGACATCAACGCCGGCGGCACCTGCGTGGTGATGGCGACGCACGACCTGGACCTGGTGAAGAGCGCCAACCACCGGTACGTGGAGCTCCGCGGGGGTGAAGTGGTGTTCGATTCGGCAGAGGGGAAAGCATGAGTCACGAGTCCCGAGTCAGGGGTCACGGGTCGCGAGTCACGAGTCGTGAACTCGTCGGCGAGCGTCGATCACTGCGTCTGCGGACCCGCGACCCGCGACCCGCGACCCGGCGGGACCGCCCGTGAACCTCACCCTCCGCGAGGCCCTCCACTCCTTCCGCCGCACTCCGCTCCTGAGTGCCCTCTCGGTCACTACCATCGCCTTCTCCCTCTTCGTCGTCGGGCTCTTCGGGCTCGTGGCGGTGAATCTCAAGCACGCGCTCAGCACGGTCGAGGAGCGGGTCGAGATCGTCGCCTACACCCTCCGCGGCACCCCGACCGAGACGATCGCGCAGGCGAGCTCCGACATCGCGGCCTTCCCCGAGGTCTCGGCGGTCAACTATGTCTCCGAGGACGAGGCGCTCAAGCGCGCCCGCACCGAGCTGGTCGAGTTCCGCGACGCCTATCGCGACCTCTCGACCAATCCCCTCCCCGCGTCGCTCGAGATCCGGCTCAAGCCGGGCTCGCGCGACGCCGAGTCGGTGGCCACAGTGGCCGAACGGCTCAAGGGCTTCCCCTTCATCGACGACGTGCGCTACGGCCGCGACTGGATCGCCAAGCTCGACCACCTCCGGAACCTCCTCGGCCTCGTGGGCCTGATGGTCGGCGCCGCGTTCGCGGTGGTGGCGGTCGTGATCATCGGCACCACGATCCGGATGGCAGTGCTCCAGCGCGCCCGCGAGATCAGCATCATGCGGCTGGTGGGCGCCACCGACTGGTTCGTCCGCGGGCCCTTCCTCCTCGAAGGCGCGGTGAAAGGCCTCCTCGGCGGTCTCCTCGCCATCGCGATGTGCGCCGGCACTTTCTCGCTGGTGACCTCGAGCAGCGGGCTCCTGGCCGGGTTGGTCTTCTTCGAACCGATCCACCTGGTCGCCGGCGTCTGCTTCGGCGTCGCGATGGGACTCGGCGCGAGCATGGTGAGCGTCGGGCGGCATCTGCGTGACGTGTAGGCGGATGGGCGCATGGGCGCATCGGCGCGTCTTCTGGGCGCTCCTCTTCCTATGCGCCTACGCGCCTACCCGCCTATGCGCCCAGGGAACGATCCAGCAGCGCCTGCAAGCCGGCCAGACGCGCCTCAACGCGATCCGCACCGAGCGGGAGGACCTGCAGCACGAGCGGGAAGCGCTGCAGGGGCAGGTACACGAGGTCGAGCAGGAGCTGCAGAACGTCGAGGCCCAGCGGCAGGCCACGAACCGCATCGTCAACGAGCTCGACCGCCAGCTCGGCGGGCTCAATCGCGAGCTCGATAACCTCTCCGGCTCCGTCGCGCTGGCCGAGGACAATCTCGCCGACAAGCGGGCAGTGTTGTCGCGCCGGCTGGTGGACATCTACAAGCGCGGCCCGCTCTTCTATTTCCAGGCGCTGCTCGCGGCGGAGTCGTTCGGCGACCTGATCAGCCGCTACAAGTACCTCGCGCTCCAGAGCCGGCAGGACAAGCAGCTCACCACCGAGGTCGAAGGACTGCGGAACCGGGTGGTACGCCAGCGGAACGACCTCGTGACGGCGCGGGACGCGCTCCACGCCCGGCGCTCGGAGCGGGACGTGGAGCTGAACCGCTTCGCCTCGCTGGCCGACGAGCAGCGGTCACGGCTCCGGGAGACGCAGCGCTCCGCCCGGAGCAACCAGCAGCGCCTCACCCAACTGCAGCAGGACGAAGGGCGCTTGAATGACCTGCTGGTCGAACTGGAGCGGACCCGTCGCGAGGAGGCCGCGCGCGCTGCGGTCGCTGCCGCCCGTCCCGGTGGGGCCCGTGTCGCGGCGCCGCCCCGCAACACGGTCACCACGAACGACATCGGCCGACTCGACTGGCCGGTGGATGGCACGCTGATCTATCGCTTCGGTGACGAAGAAGCCCCGGGCGGAGGGATCATCAAGCGGAACGGCATCGCCATCCGGGCCGAGCCGAACACCCCCGTCAAGGTGGTCGAGTCGGGGACGGTCATGCATGCCGGGGAGTGGGGGACCTATGGGCTCATCGTCATCGTGAGCCACGGCGATGGGTACCTCTCGCTCTACGGACAGCTGACATCGGCCCTGGTCGAAAAGGGTGCGCACGTCACGAAGGGCCAGGTGATCGGCACCACCGGTGGGCTGAACACCCCTGAAGGCGCACATCTCTATTTCGAGATCCGGGGCTCCGGTGCGATGACCCTCGATCCGTCGGATTGGCTGCGGACGCGCCGGTAGCCCAGCAGCACCGATCACCCCTGTGTCCGCCTCACCCCCCTGCCCCCTCTCCGCAAATCGGAGAGGGGGAGCAGATCGGATCAAGGACCTATGCCTCCCAAGAAGACTCCTCCCATCACCGAACTCCTCGGCGCCCACGTCAGCACCGCTGGCGGGCCGCAGACCGCCTGGCAGCGGGGCGTCGACATCGGCGCCACGGCGATCCAGATCTTCACCAAGACGCCGAACCAGTGGAAAGAACCGGTCATCACCGACGAGATCGCGGCCGAGTTCAAGGCGGAGCGGGCCAAGTCGGGGATCCGGGGGGTGGTGTCGCACGACAGCTACCTGATCAACCTCGCGAGTCCTGACGAGGCGATCCGGAAGCGCTCCATTGCGTCGTTCATCGCCGAGCTGACCCGCTGCACCACACTCGGCGTCGAATACATCGTGAGCCACCCCGGGAACCACCTGAGCGACGTAGACTCAGGGCTGACGCGGAACGCCGCGAGCTACGCCGAGTGCCTGGCGGTAGCACCGGGGCCGGTGATGGTGCTGCTGGAGGGGACGGCGGGAACGGGGACGGCGCTGGGGAGCGCGTTCGAGGAGTTGGCCGCGATCCGGAAGGGGATCCCCGCGGCGCTCCGGGACCGCGTCGGCTACTGCCTTGATACCTGCCATCTCTACTCGGCCGGGTACGACCTGGTGAAGGACTATCACCGGGTCTTCGAGGAGTTCGACAAGGTCTGCGGCCTCGAGTGGCTGCGGTGCCTGCACCTGAACGACTCCAAGAATCCCTTCGACTCCCACAAGGACCGGCACGAGTTGATCGCCGAGGGGACGCTGGGAGCGGAGCCCTTCAGGCAGATCATGCGCGACCAGCGGTTCGTCGGGGTGATGAAGGTGCTGGAGACGCCGAAGGGGGACGAGGACATGACGACCAATGACCTGAAGATGCTGAAGCGGCTGCGGGGGTATCGGGACGGCTGAAATCTCCCTCAGGATGCCCCCTCCCCAGCCGGCCCGGGCGCCCCCTCCCCTGCCCCTCCCCCAGTCGGGGGGGGGGTCGCTGTTTGCACGATCCATTTCAAATGCTCGCGGCGCACCACATCGTTATTGATACCCACCACCCCAAGACCAACGCACC
>JANLXK010000377.1:0-11870 GCA_031365045.1 Gemmatimonadota bacterium
GGCCGGGTCGGAGGGTGGGGGGGCGGTGGCGCGGGGGCTTGGTAGGGGGGTGTGGGGCGGGGGCAGGCCAGCGAAGCAGGCCGTATCTCGAGGACGCACCCCTCCCAACTCCGAACTCCCGACTCCTGTCTCAATGCGCCCTCCCGTTTGCCACGGAGGAGGCAGGCAGTACATTACCGAACTATGCGCGTTTCGTTCCTCGGTCTCGGTGCCATCGGTGCGCCGATCGCCTCTCACTTCGCCGGCCCGCACCAACTCACCGTCTGGAATCGCACCCGCGCCACGGCCGACGCCTTCGCCGGTGCGCACCGGGCGACCGTCGCGGCGACGCCGCGCGAAGCGGCGACCGGCGCCGAGGTCCTCCTCACCTGTCTCCCGACCTCGGCCGAGGTGGAGCAGGTGCTCTTCGGGCCAGATGGAGCGGCAGCGGCGCTCGCCAAGGGGACGCTGGTGATCGACAGCACGTCAGGAGATCCCGCCTCGTCGCGCCGGATCGCGGCGCGGTTGGCGACCCAAGGGGTCGCCTTCGTCGATGCCCCGGTGAGCGGCGGGGTGAGCCTGGCCGAGAAGGGTGAGCTGACGGTGATGCTGGGGGGCGATGCAGTGGCGGTCGAGCGGGCCCGTCCGGTCGTGGCCCTCTTCGGGAAGAAAAAGGTCGTCCACATCGGTCCGGTCGGGGCGGGTCACGCGGTGAAGGGGGTCAACAACGCCCTCCTCGCCGCCAACATCCTCTCGGCCTCCGAAGGGATCACCGCGCTGGTGAAAGCCGGTGTGGCGCCGCGGGTGGCGGTGGAGACCATCAACGCCTCGAGCGGGGCCTCGTTCGTGACCCAGACGCTCGTCCCCGACCGGGTGCTGACCGGCGCCTATCCGCGTAGTTTTCGACTGGCGCTCCTGGAGAAGGATTGCGGGATCGCGCTCGACCTCGTTCGTGAGATGGGGATCAGCGGTCCCGTCCTCGCCGCGGTCAAGGGACGCATGGCCGAACTCCGTGCGTTGCTGGGCGAAGAAGAGGACTACATGGCGCCGTTCCGCGAGGCCGAGAAGCGCGCCGGGGTCCAGATCCGAGGATAGTATTGCGTGTTGGGTGTTGGGTGTTGTGCCCGATTCCTGACTCCCGGCAGCCCGTACCACTCAACACTCAACACCCAATACCCCTATGAGCTGGGCCACCACCTTCACTGTCCCCGCGACGCTGCATCTGTCCGACGGCACCGAGTTCGGTGGCTCGTTGCACCTCCAGTCGGCGGTGGCGCATCACCCCGGTCCCGAGACGGTGGTCGAGCTCCTCAATCGACCCGAGCCCTTCCTCGTGCTGATCCTCGAGGAAGACGGTGTGCGCTTCGTCCCCAAGGCCCAAGTGGCGCTGGTGGAGAGCACGGCCCCGGAGGCCGAGGAGGGAGACCGCCGGTCGGCGGTGCGCTTCCTTAATCTCGAGGTCGAGATGATGTCCGCCCGGCTGCTGCTGGGCTTCGCCGAGAGCGAGCTCCCGCCCAACCGGTCGCGGGCACAGGATTTCCTGAACGACGGCGGGGAATTCTTCCCGCTGACCACCGAAGGCACCCTGTGGGCCGTACACCGGACCCACGTACGTTCCGTCCGTCCAGTGGATTGACCCGTGGCGAAACTCGACAAATTCCTCGAACTCCTGGTCACGCAGAAGGGCGAAGCCCTTGAGCTCGTCCCTGGCAAGCCGGCGACCCTGATCACCGGGGCCGGCTCCAAGCCGATGACCAAGGATCCGCTCACCGCCTCCCAGATTGCAGCCCTGGTGCGGGAGATCGCGCCGTCCGACCGGCGTACCCTCGCCCCGGGACAGGAGTCCCGCTTCGAGTACGCGTCGCCGGCGGGGCCGGTGGCGGTGTTCTACGTGAACGATGACGGCGGCACCGCGCGCTTCCGTCCCGGTCCGCTCCCGCCGGAACCCGCGGAGGCGCCCCCCGCACCCGCATCGGTCGCAAAGGTCGCCAAGGGCGAAGTGGCCGACGGGCCGCGCGCCACCGTCCCACCGACCCGGAAGTCGCAGCTCTATTCGGTGGTGCCGGAGGATCTCGCCGGCCCCCGGGCGAAGATGGAAGGGATGCTGCGGGACCTGGTCAGCAGCGGCTCGAGCGACCTGCATCTGCGCACCGACCAGCCGCCGATCCTCCGTCTTCACGGCGAGATGGAACGGGAGGACAAGCCCCCCATCGGCGAGGCGGAGCTGGAGAACCTGATCCGCAGCATCATGACCCCCAAGGCGTTGGGGGAATTCCTCGAGCGGAACGACACCGACTGGGCGTACGAGATCGACGGGCTGGCGCGCTTCCGCTGCAACGCCGGCCGCGAACGCCTCGGCCCCTTCGCGGTCTTTCGGATCATTCCGACCAACATCCTGACCGCGGACCAGCTCGGGCTCTCGAAAGAGGTCCAGAACCTGGCCTTCCTCACCAAGGGGCTGGTCCTGGTGACGGGGCCGACAGGGTCAGGCAAGTCCACCACCCTGGCCGGCATCATCGACCTGGTCAACCGGACCCGCACGGACCACCTCATCACGATCGAGGACCCGATCGAGTTCGTGCACCCGAGCCGCAAGTGCATCGTGACCCAGCGCGAGGTCGGGGTGCACACCCACGGGTTCAAACAGGCGCTCCGCGCGGCCCTCCGAGAAGACCCCGATGTCGTGCTGGTCGGCGAAATGCGCGATCTCGAGACGGTGGCCATCGCCATCGAAACGGCCGAGACGGGCCACCTCGTGTTCGGCACGCTGCACACGACCACGGCCCCGAGCACCATCGACCGCATCATCGACCAGTTCAGCGCCGACCGGCAGGGCCAGATCCGCGTGATGCTCTCGGAATCCCTGAAGGGTGTCGTGTCCCAAACGCTCTGCAAGAAGATCGGCGGCGGCCGCGTGGCCGCCCGCGAGATCCTCCTCACCAACGGCGCGGTGTCGAACCTGATCCGCGAGGGCAAGGTCTTCCAGATCCCGTCGATCATGCAGACCAACCGGAAGATCGGCATGGTCACGATGAACGACTGCCTCATCGACCTGGTCGACGCCAAGCAGGTTGAGCCCAAGGAGGCCTACATGAAGTCGGTGGACAAGGGGGGCTTCATCGGTCTCCTCAAGGCCAAGAAGCACGACGTGTCGTTCCTGGACTCGATGAAGGAATGAGCAAGGCAGAGCCGCTCGCTACCGGCCCCATCGTGGTGCTGGTCGAGCCGCAGGACCTGGTCAACATCGCGAGCGTGGTGCGACTGGCCAAGAACTTCCTGCTGGGGCAGGTCCGGCTGGTCAATCCGCGGGAGTTCGATCCCTACCGCATCGAGGGGATCGCGCACAACACCGCCGAGGTGGTCGAGGGGATCGGGTTCTACGATTCCCTCGAGGCCGCCTTGGCGGATTGCGTGTATGCGGTGGCGCTCACCGCGCGAGGGCGGGCCCACAAGCGGACCCTCATCCGGCCCCGTGCGGCCGCCGAGCTCCTGGTGGAGCATCAGGCGGAAGGGCCGGTGGCGTTCGTCCTGGGGCGCGAAGCGAGCGGGCTCACCAACGAGGAGCTCGACCGCTGTCACGCGCTGGCCACGATCCCCACCAATCCCGACCATTCCTCGCTCAACCTGGCGCAGGCGTGCGGGATCGTGGCGTACGAGACCATGCTCGCGCGGGGTGGGGAGCGGCAGAAGCTGAAGCCCCCGCGCCGGAAGGGTGGGGGGGCGGCCAAGGCCGACCAGCTGGCCTGGCTCTTCGCCGATTGGGAGCGCTCGCTCACGGCGGTGGAGTTCTTCAAGACCCGCCAACCCGACCAGGTGATGCGCGCGTTCCGCGAGGTGATCTACCGGGCCAAGCCGGAGGTGCGTGAGGCGGCCCTCGTGCGGGCGATGGGGATCGAGGTGGTCCGGTTCCTGGAGCGGAAGGGGATCCCGGTGCCGGACCGGATCCGGCCGGACTCGGAGGATCCCGGGGAAGAAGGGTAGGAAGGTACGAGGGTAGGAAGGTAGGAAGCCCGCTCGCACCACTTCCTCCCTTCCTCCTTTCCTCCCTTCCTCCCTTCCTCCCTTCCTCCCTTCCTCCCTTCCTCCCCCCGCCCGGTGTCAAGAAATCGACCAAACCTCAGTTTCGGCCCCCCAACTGTCTAATGATTGGACAGCGCAGGGCCGTTTTTCCTGTTTCCGTGGTGTTACTGGCCTAAATCCCTGCCCCCGTGTAGCTTACGGCTCCTTTACCACACCAGAGCCAGGAGGACCTTTGGGGCGATCCGCTGCCTATTGGGCCACCAACCTCTACCCAGACGCCAGGGTCGAGCCGAAGCCGAGCGCTCCGTACCGGGATCTCCCGGTGCTCGAGTCCGGCCGGTTCCGCCAACTGCGTGACGGGCTTCAGAAGGTCCCCAGCATCGTCGAGCATGTCCGGTTCCTCGGACCCACCTGGAAGTGGGCCTGGGAGTACGGCATGGGCCAGCGCCGGCTCTGCTGGCTCCACGCGATGTCCGGGAGCGTCAGCGCGACCTTCACGCTGACCTACGACGAAGAGGCCAAGGCGCTCCGGCTCAAGCAGCTGGCGGCCCCGGTCAAGTCGGCCATCCTCTACGGCCAGCGGACCGGCCCGGTGCGGTGGTGCTGGATCGAGTTCACCGACCGCAAGATGGCCGACGGCTTCCTCGGCTTCATGAAGCGGAAGGGGGAGTGGATGCTCGCCGAGCAGGTCCCCCCCGGACGCCGCAAGGCCGCGAGCTGAACTGAAGGTCTGCACGAAGATCGGCCCCGCTCGGAAGCTTCCGGCGGGGCCAAGTTCTTTTCAGCAGGAACCCATGAAGCCCAGGAACCCAAACTGCCTGATCATGTGGCTCAAGGAGGGAGTTCGCCCTTGGGACCGCATGGTCAGTTCTCCTGGGTTCCAGGGATCCTTGGGTTCCTGTTCCAGCAGTTGACGATCTTCTCCTTACGTGGAGGGGTGCGCACCAGTCAGGGGACCGGAGATCCGCCTCGAAACACCGACAACATTACTCGGGTTTAAGTTATTGTGAAATAGTGGGTTGTGAGCCCGTGAAGGACGCTTATGTTTACCGCCGTTCCCAAGTCCACTTCGCTCTTCGGTGACCAGATGCGCAAGCTCGTCCTCCTCGGTGGCGGGGCGCTCGTAGCGATCATCGCCACGGTCGTGCTGTGGCGTCCGTCGAGTGCCCAGACCCAGGACCCCGTGACGGCGGCGCGCACCCTGACCACGGCCGACAGCGCGGCGTTCCGGGGCCCGGCGCAGCCGATCCTGTTCCGGCACGATCTGCACGCCGGCCAGCTGAAGATGCAGTGCCAGTACTGCCACTATTCCGCCAACGTCTCCTCCGAGCCCGGCATCCCGTCGATGCAGACCTGCATGGGCTGCCATTTCGTGATCGCAGGGACCGACTCGGCCAACCAGGCCGAGATCGCCAAGCTCCGCACCGCCTGGTTCACGAAGAAGCCGGTGGAGTGGAATCGCATCCACTTCCTCGCGCGTCACGTGCACTTCCCGCACGACCGCCACATCAAGGCGCTCGGCGCCACCGCCTGCGCGACCTGCCACGGCGACGTGTCGCGGATGCCCCAGGTCTTCCAGGTCAACAACGTGACCAACATGGGCTTCTGCATCACCTGCCATCTCGAGCGGGGCGTGAATCGCGACTGCACCGCCTGTCACTACTAGGGAGCTTCGATGTCCGACCAGAAGCCCGATAACACGCTCGACCGCCGCCGGTTCCTGACCGTCGTCGGGGCCACCGGGGCCGGTGCCGCCGCGCTCAGCGGCTGCAGCACCGACCGGGTGCAGAAGCTGATCCCCTATATGGTGGGGAATGAGGACCAGATCCCCGGGATCGCGACCTATTACGCCAGCAGCTGCACCGAGTGTGCGGCGGCGTGCGGCCTGCACGTGCGGACCCGCGAGGGACGCGCGGTCAAGCTCGAGGGGAACCCGGCGCATCCGGTCAACAAGGGCACCATCTGCAGCCGAGGCCAGGCGGGACTCCAGGGGCTCTACAACCCGGACCGTCTGGCCGGCCCGTTGGCGCGGCAGGCCGACGGCACCTTCAAGCAGATCGAGTGGACCGAGGCGATCACGCTCCTGGTCACCAAGCTGAAGGCCGCTCCGGGCAAGGTCGCGGTGCTCTCCGGCCAGGCGCCCGGCACGTTCGACACCCTGCTCGAGGGATGGACCAAGGCCCAGCAGGGGACGCTCACCCGGTGGGAACCGTTCGGCCACGAGCCGCTCCGGCTCGCCAGCCAGCGGGTCTTCGGGCGGGACGAGCTGCCGCTCCACGACTTCGCGGCCGCCAAGCACATCGTCTCCTTCGGCGCTGACTTCCTCGAGACCTGGCTCACACCGGTCGAGCAGCAGCGCGGCTTCGCCCAGAGCCACGGCTTCAGCCAGGGTCCCACCGCCAAGACGGTCTACGTCTCGCCGCGGATGGACCTCACCGGGATGAACGCCGACGCGTGGGTGCGCGTCACGCCCGGCACCGAGGCGGTCCTCGCCCTGACGATGGCCAACGTCATCCTGAGCGAGCGGAACCGCGCCCCCGCCGACGCCAACGGCCTCCGCGGGATGCTCGGTGCCTACACCGCTCAGAAGGCGGCCCAGCAGGTCGGGATCACGGTCGACAGGATCAAGCAGCTGGCCCGCGAGTTCGCGTCGGCCCAGCCCTCGCTCGCAGTCGCGGGGGGCGTGGGGACGCAGCATCGGGAGGCGCTCGAGCTCTGCGCCGCGGTGCACATCCTCAACTACGTGGCCGGCAACGTCGGCACCACGGTCAAGTTCGGCGCCGGGGTCACCCGCGGCGACGGTTACGCCGCGATCGAACGGCTCTTCGCCCGCTTCGACCGGGGCGAGGTGGCGGTGCTCCTGGTGCACGATGCCAACCCGCTCTACGCGCTGCCCAAGTCGGGCCAGTTCGCCGAGCGCTTCGCCAAGGTCGGCTTCAAGGTCTCGACCGCCGCGGTGATGGACGAGACGGCAATGGCCTCGGACCTCGTGCTGCCGAGCCTCCACGCCCTCGAGCGGTGGGATGACCTCCGTCCCCGCGCCGGCGTCACCGGGCTGATGCAGCCGGTGATGGAGCCGGTCTTCGCGGGGCGCCACACCGGCGATGTCCTGCTCCAGACCGGCAAGCAGCTCGGCGGCGGCGCCGCGACGCTCGCGGCCGCACCCGACTTCAAGACCCACCTGCAGAACGCCTGGGCTCTCGAGGCCAAAAGGCGCGGTACCGCCGACGCGGTCCAGTTCTGGCGCGACGCCCTGCAGCGCGGCGGTCTGTTCGAGGGCTCGACCGCCAGTGCGCCGGTGCGCCTGGGCGCCGGTGCGTCGCAGACCAAGGCCGTCGGTGCCACGTTCGACGGCGACGGCGCGTACACCCTCATCGCCGCGCCGACCCTCACGATGTCCGACGGCCGCGGCGCCAACCGCCCCTGGCTGCTGGAGCTCTCCGACCCGGTCACCAAGATCACCTGGTGGCACTGGGCCGAGGTGCACCCGGAGACGGCCAAGGAGCTGGACGTTCGCGAAGGGGAGATCCTCGAGCTGACCACGCCGCATGGCACCATCAAGGCGCCGGTCTACATCTACCCCGGTATCCATCCCGGCGCCATCGCGGTCCCCCTCGGCTGGGGCCACACCGCCTACGGCCGCTACGCGAAGGACCGCGGCGCCAACGTACTCGACCTGCTCGGCGCGCAAGACGGGAACGGGTTCCTGCCGTACCAGTCCACCAAGGTGTCGGCCAAGCCCACCGGCGAGTATCGTCAGGTCGGCAAGACCGAAGGGAACAACCGCCAGCTCGGCCGCGGCATCGCCGAGATGATGCCGGTCGAGGCGGCGGTGAAGGGGCTCAGCCTGCGGCAGTTCTACGAGCAGGAAGGGCACGCCGAGCACGAGGTCAACACCGAGCGGGAGCAGGAAGCGATCGAGGGGTTCCGCGAGAGCCAGCTCGAGAAGCGGAAGCGTGGCGGGTACGCCGAGGAGCATCCGCAGTGGGGGATGACGGTCGATCTCTCGCGCTGCACCGGGTGCTCGGCCTGCGTGACCGCCTGTTACGCCGAGAACAACCTGCCGACCGTGGGTGAGGCCGAGATCTATCGCGGCCGCGAGATGACGTGGCTTCGGATCGAGCGGTTCTGGGAGGGGGGCGAGACGCCCGACCAGCCGTTGGAGGCGCGCTTCGTCCCGATGATGTGCCAGCACTGCGACAACGCGCCGTGTGAGCCGGTCTGCCCGGTGTACGCCGCCTACCACACCGTGGACGGGCTCAACGGCCAGGTCTACAACCGGTGCGTGGGCACGCGGTACTGCGGCAACAACTGCCCCTACAAGGTGCGCTACTTCAACTGGTACGCGTACAACAAGAAGGCTTTCCCTGAGCCCCTCAACCTGCAGCTCAATCCCGACGTGACCGTGCGCGGCCGCGGCGTGATGGAGAAGTGCACCTTCTGCGTGCACCGGATCCGCGGCGCCCAGCACACGGCGAGGCTCGAGGACCGGCCGCTCGCGGACGGGGACGTGGTCACTGCCTGCCAGCAGGCCTGTCCGTCGGGCGCGATCACCTTCGGCAACGTGAAGGATCCCGGCTCCAAGGTCGTGGCGGCGGCGCGCAGCCCACGCGGCTACCACGTGTTCGAGGAGCTCAACGTCCGGCCGGCGGTGACCTACCTGGCCAAGGTGCGGCATTCGGAGGAGCAGAGCTGATGGCGACCACCGCGCACGAGTCGACCCAGACCCACGCGGACGTCACCCGCGATGTCATCGGAACGCTGAGCGCGCCGGGGAAGGGGTATTACATCCTCCTCGCCTCGGTCGCGACGGCGCTCCTCATCGGGATCATCACCTTCATCATCCTGCTCAAGGATGGTCTGGGCCACGCCGGCTACAGCCCGCCGGTGATGTGGTCGGTCTTCATCACCACGTTCGTCTTCTGGGTCGGTATCGGGCACGCCGGCACGCTGATCTCGGCCATCTTGTACCTGTTCCGCTCGCCGTGGCGGACGGTGGTGTACCGGGCCACCGAGGCGATGACCGTCTTCGCCGTCATGACCGCGGCGCTCTTCCCGATCGTGCACATCGGGCGCCAGTGGATTTTCTACTGGCTGCTGCCGTACCCGAACGCCCGCTTTCTGTGGCCCAACTTCAAGTCGCCGCTGGTGTGGGACGTCTTTGCGATCTCGACCTATTTCACCGTCTCGACCACCTTCCTGGTCTTCGGTCTGATCCCCGACGTGGCCGCGGTGCGTGACCACGTGACCGGGTGGCGCCAGAAGGTCTACGGGATGCTGGCGCTGGGGTGGAAGGGCACCGACGAGCAGTGGCGGCACTACAGCCGGGCGTACCTCTACCTCGCCGCCCTGGCGACACCGCTGGTGCTCTCGGTGCACTCGGTCGTCTCCTGGGACTTCGCGATGGGGATCATCCCCGGGTGGCACGGCACGATCTTCGCGCCGTACTTCGTGGCGGGCGCCATCTACTCCGGCGTCGGGATGGTGCTCACGCTGCTGATCCCGCTCCGCAAGGCGTTCCGGCTCGAGCACATGATCACCCCGTATCATTTCGACAATCTGGGCAAGCTCACGCTCTTCGTCGGGTGCGTCCTGTTCTACGCCTACGGGATGGAGTACTTCGTGGCGTGGTACAGCGGGAACATCTTCGAGCAGACCACCTTCTGGCGCCGCGCCTTCGGCCCCATGTGGTGGGCCGGCTGGGCGATGATCATCAACAACGCCTTCGTGAGCCAGCTGCTCTGGTCCAAGAAGATCCGCACCAACCTCACTGCCCTCTTCGTGATCTCGATCTTCATCAACATCGGGATGTGGTTCGAGCGCTACGTGATCATCGTCTCGTCCCTGGGCAACGACTTCGATCCGTGGGTGTGGGGTGTGATGACCCCGACGATGTACGACTGGGGCATCCTGCTCGGGTCGTTCGGCTGGTTCGGGCTCTGGTTCACGCTCTTCTTCAAGCATTTCCCGATCGTGGCGATCCAGGAGGTCAAGGAGATGATCCCGATGCCGCGCCGGAAGGGGGCCCACTGATGTCAGCCGCCACCAAGCCGATCCCCGGCGTGCTCGCCTCGTTCGTCCATATCGACAGCGCCGTGGACGCCATCCGGGGCCTCCGCTCCCGCGGGCACCACGACCTGACCGTCTACTCCGCCTCACCCAATCACGAGCTCGAGGAGGCACTCGAGCACCGCATCTCGCCGGTCCGGCTCTTCACGCTCTTCGGCGGCATCACCGGGGTCGTCTCCGGGCTGGCGATGACGTACTACATGTCGCTCGACTGGCCTCTCCTGGTCGGGGGGAAGCCGATCGCGACCGTGCCGCCCTACGTGGTCTTCATGTTCGAGCTCATGGTGCTCTTCGGGGCGCTCTGCACCGTCGCCGGCGTCGCGATCCTCTCGCTCCGGAAGCCCACCACCGGCATCCTGTACGACACCCACTTCAGCGACGACCGGATCGGCATCTTCGTGCCCTGTTCCCCCGACCGCGCCAACGACGTGGAAGCGCTCCTCACACAGGCCGGATCCGTGGAGGTGCGTCGTGCCGCGTAAGCTCCAAGCGACCGTCGCCCTCGTGCTGACCGGCCTGCTCGGCGGCTGCAACTGGTGGTACAACGACGTCCCGTCGATCGACGAGATCTGGTACCGGGTCCCGTGGTTCGATCACATGATCGCGCAGCGGTCGGTGCATCCCTACAGCCGCGCCGACATCCCGCGCTACACCGTGGCCGGCACCGTGCCGATCGGCGGCGGCGAGCGGGACTGGCGCGTGGGCGACCCGCTGAACCTCCAGTACGGCTTCGATACCCTCATGGCCAAGCGGCTGCCGAACCCGACCGACCGCTTCGCCACCGCGCGCGGGGACACCCTGTACCAGACCTACTGCGCGGTCTGTCACGGTACCGACGGGAACCCGGCCAACTCCACCGTCGGGCCCCGGCTCGCGGCCATGTCGCTCCTCACCGACCGCGCACGCGCCTGGCCGGACGGCTACCTCTATTCGATCGTGCGCTACGGCCGCGGCATCATGCCGCAGTACGGCGACAAGGTGACCCGCCCGGCCGACCGGTGGGCCGTCGTCAATTACGTCCGGAAGCTCCAGGCCCAGGCCCCGGTCGTCAGCACCGGCACCCCCGGGGGGACCCGATGAGCGACGCGCAGCTCCGCACCCGCATCGCCACCCGCGCGGTCTCGGGCCGGTACACGCTCTTCCTCGGCCTCGGCGCCCTCTTGGCAGTGGTCGGGCTCGGGCTCTTCGTCGCCCAGACCTTCGGTGCCGATGCCGATCGCGCCTGGCAGCTCTTCCACGTCAACTGGCTCTTCTTCACGGGCCTCGCGGGTGGGTCGCTCGCCCTCTCGGCGGTGCACAAGATCACCCGCGCCAAGTGGAGCGGCGTCATCCTCCGCTTCGCCGAGGCGGCCAGCGCCTTCCTGCCCTTCTCGCTCCTCGGGCTGGTCCTGATCTTCACCCTCGGGTATGACCACATCTACGGGCCGATGCAGCACCAGTTGGAGGCGCTCTCGCCTGGCAAGGCGCTCTGGCTGTCGCGGCCCTGGATGTTCACCCGGCTCTTCGTCAGCCTCTCGCTGATGACCTGGCTCGGGTACCGGCTGATCTGGAAGGCGATGCAGTCCGACTTCGCCGCCGCCCTGCCGCACGTCACCGGCGAGAAGAAGGCGCGCTACGAGCGGTGGTCCGCCGGGTATGACGAGGCCGCCACCGACGTGCGCATCTACCAACTGGCCCCGCGGTTCGTCGTCGCCTACGCCCTCGCCTTCACGTTCGTGGCGTTCGACGGGATCATGGCGCTGCAGCCCCACTGGTTCTCCAACCTGCTGGGTGGTTTCTACTTCATGGGGTCGTTCCTCGGC
>JANLXK010000393.1:0-4959 GCA_031365045.1 Gemmatimonadota bacterium
CTCGGCGCGCCGGAGCTCACGGATGGGCCGCACCTCAACTACGCGCTGCAGTGGTTCGGCTTTGCCTTGATATTCGCCGGAGGTGGGATCGCATACACGTTCAGAAAGAGAGATGAGAGAAGAGAGAATGAGGGCCATTGAGATCGTCAGCCCGGATCTGATTGCGTGCAGACGACAGCATGGAGTCGGGTAATCAGGGCGACCGCATGATCGGCCTTACCTCTCAGCCTTTGGTACTCTGCGAATCGCAGACAACCGAAGGCGAGCGCAAGCGCCAATTGGGCTTGAGCCTCGACACCGGACCCGCGCGCAATCAGCAAAAAATGGGCGAACTCGGCACGACGTTTCCGTCCGTGTCCCTCTGCCACATTGGAGACGACGGAGACCGAAGAACGGCGCAGTTGGTCTGCCAGCGCGTAGCGACCACGAAAGGCGGGCGATCGAGTGATCTCATCGACCTCGTCCGCCAGCCGGTGTGCGATCCGCCAGGCCAGGAGTTGCTCGTAGCCGCTCATCCCCGACGGTAACACCTAACAGTGCGCCCTACGTCATCGAATCGACGCAGGGCGGTACGAATTCATGCAACTCATTGAACTGCGTTCTCTCATCTCTCTTCTCTCATCCCATCCCCGCCAGTGATCCGCCCCTAGTGGTTGTTCCCACCGTCCAGCTGATGGATCGTCGCGGTGCTCGGCGCCCGCTCCCGCTGCAGCCGGGCCGCCACTTGCTCCGCCTGCCGCAGCACACGGATCACGTTGAGCCCGGCGAGTTTCTTCAGGTCCGCGTCGCTCCATCCCCGCCGGATCAACTCGGCGAAGAGCGCCGGATAGGTCGAGACATCTTCGAGCCCCACTGGAAGTTCGTCCGTGCCATCGAAGTCACTCCCGATCGCGACGTGGTCGATGCCGGCCAGATCGCGCACGTGCTCGACGTGCGCCACGACATCGGCAATGCCGGCCTTCGGCAACGCGTGCGTCGCCTGGAAGTTCCGTCGGATCTGTCGGCGCTGAGCGGTATCGGTGACCCCCGCAGTGAGCTGCTGCATCTGGGCCTGATAGCTCTCCTGTGAGTCGTGGATCGCCCGGGAGATGAAGCCGGGCACGAACGTGACCATCACCACACCGCCGTTCTGACGCATCCGGCCCAGGATGGAGTCAGGCACGTCGCGGGGGTGATCCACGATGGCGCGGGCCGAGCTGTGTGAAAAAATGACCGGCGCCCTGGTGACGTTGAGTGCATCGCTCATCGTGCCGGGCGACACGTGCGAGAGGTCGATCAGCATCCCCAACCGGTTCATCTCCCGAACGACCTCTTCGCCGAACTTGGTGAGGCCGCCATGAGTGGCGCTATCGAGCGCGGCGTCGGCCCAGTCGAGCGTCACGTTGTGCGTGAGCGTCATATAGCGCGCACCGAGGTCGTAATAGACGCGGAGGGCGCCGAGGGAGTTCTCGATGGCGTGCCCCCCTTCCAGCCCCAGAACGGAGCCGACCTTGTGATGCCGGAATGCCCGCTCGATCCCGTCGGCGGTGGTGACGAATTCCAGATCGTTGGGGTACCGCGCGATCATCCGGCGGGCTATGTCGAACTGCTCGAGCTGGACCCGCGCGTACCCCGAGTCCTTGATCTCGCCCGGGATGTAGAGCGACCAGAACTGGGCGCCGAGGTGCCCGGTGCGCATCCGGGGGATGTCGGTCTGACCGCGGACATGGCCGCGGAGGTCGTACGCCGCGACGTCACCGGGATGGGCCGAGTCGACGCGGATCTCCCAGGGAAGGTCGTTGTGTCCGTCGACGAGGGGGGTGTGCGACAGGAGCGCGTTGGCGTGCTTCAGCGCCGGGTCAGAGACCTGGGCGGCGAGCTGGCCGGCAGGCAAGACGGCAAGTGCGATCAAGAGGGCGGACGCACGACAAGTCATAGCAGGTCCCGAGGACGGGTGGAAAGAAGGAAGAGAAGAATAGCTCTCAAGCATAGCCTGACCTCACCCCCCGGCCGCCCCTCCCCCTACCCCTCACCCTGCCGGGGGAGGGGAGCGTTCAGACCTCACCCCCCGGGCCCCCTCTCCCTTTGGGAGAGGGGGAGCGCATCACTTGTGCAGTGTCGGCGCGGGGTGTGGCGGCAACGCGGTCGGCGCCGGGTGCTTGGTGTGATGGACCTTGAGGCCGAGTTGGACGAGGTCGGGGTGCTTCACGAACTCCGGGCAGATCTCCTGCTCGTATTCGTACGGGCCTCCGTTCTCGGCATCGGTCCAGGGGAAGCCGCGGCAGACGATCGGATAGTAGGGTTTGGCGTGGATCGCACAGCCGTTCTCGACCACGAAGACGCATTTCCCCTGCTTCACCCGCGTGCGCCACTCCCCCCACTGGTTCTTGTAGACCTTTCCTTCCCCGAAGTCCGCGATGATCGCCTTCGCCTCGGCGGGGCTCACCGTGCTGCCGAAGCTGCAGCAGGCGGAGTGATGGGGACAGGGAAAACAGGGGAGTTTCGGAAAGTCGCTCACGGGTGGAGCCCTTGGGGGAGATGCGCGGGGAGGCGCGCCACGATCTCGGGGAGCACCGTCCCATCGACCTTCTCGGTCGGGGTGATGCGAAGGAGCGCGGCGAGGGTCGGTGCGATGTCGGTGGTGCTGATCGTCCGCAGCGACCGGCCGGCGGGGATGCCGACGCCCCAAAAGGCGATCGGCACGCGCTGATCGAGGATATTGGTGCTGCCGTGGTCGGTGCGCTCCCAGACGTAGCCCTCGCGGAACGACGCCGCGACGAGCCACCCTTGGCTCGGTGGGATCCCGCGGCGCCAGAGCCGAGCCTCGGCGTCGGTGCGCGGGGCGCGGCTGAGGGTGCGCGGAGTGTAGACCCGCCAGACCCCGGGGAATGTGCGCGTCTCGTCGGCGAGGGAGTCCGCGAGCCGGGCCACGTCGATCCCGCGGGCCCGCATGGCGGAGGTGTCTCCATAGAGGAGGCCATCCTCCTGGTACATCCCGAAGTTCGTGCCCCAGCGTGCGAGAAGCGCCGCGCGAAGGCGTTCGAGCATCGGCTTCATGGTGGGACGGTCGGCGGGATGCCCCCGCTCCACCGTGGCCTCGACCCAGTCCTGCGAGCCGTGATCCGCGGTGAGCACGTAGAGGATCCGACCGCCGGGGACGAAGTGCGCGAGGCTGTCCTGGAACCAGCCGAACCAGCGGTCGAGCCGGAGGAGGTGGTCGTGCAGCTCCTTCGAGTCGGGGCCATAGTCGTGCCCTATCCGGTCGGTGGTGGAGAGGGAGACCACCAGGAGGTCTGGAGCGTTGGCGCGCTGACCCACACCGACCTGCTTCGCCCCCTCGAGCGCGACGTCCAGGGTGAGGGAGTCCATCCAGGGGAAGTAGATGATCCTGGTCGCGAGGACGGTCGAGTCGGACGAGGCGGCGTGGGGGAAGGTGAAATCACTTCCCTTGTGTTCCCACGAGACCGAGTCGCGTTCGCGGTAGGCCGAATCGGGGAGGAGCGGGTTCCAGGTGGCGCCGAGGAAGTGCCGCCAGCCGGGCCGGGAGTTGTAGCGCTGGAGCCAGTCAGGAAGTGAATCGCGGTAGTACCTGCTCGTCCCCCAGCGACCCTTGGTCCACCAATAGACGTCGCGCCGGGCACGGCCGACGGGGAAGATGGCGCTCCGATCCTTGCGCGAGACGCTGAAGAGGCGGGTCGCCGGGTCGCGCGCCAGCATCCAGTCGTAGAGGGTCGTGCCCAGGAAGCGCATCGGTGAGGCGGCGTCGCCCGTGCCCCCGCCGACGATCGGGTAGAGCGGATCGTTCGCGCCGAAGTCGTTGGAGACGATGCCGGTGTGCGAGGGGGTCCGGCCCGAGAGAAGCGTCGAATGCCCCGGCGCGGTCTCGGTCATCGCGTGGTCCTGGCGCCCATCGAGGAAGAGGGTGGCGTCGTCGAGGACCCGCCGGAAGCCGCCGGTGAACTGGGGGCCGAACCGGGTGAAATAGTCGGCCCGCATCTGGTCGACGACGACGAGCACGACGAGGGCCGGCTTGTCCCGGGGCGCCGGAGCGACGGGGCGCGGAGGGGTGGCCTGGAGGAGAACGAGGAGGGCGCCGAGCATCTCTAATGATACTCGGCGCCCGCACGCCTTCCGACCCCCCACCCACTCAGTACAATCCGTTCCCGAGCATCGCCTGGGCACAGGCCGCAACCGGCCGGTGCCCGAATGCGATAGCCGCGGGCCGAAACACCGGCGCGAGATCGCCGAGCCCTTCGCTCCAGATCACGCCGAGGCTCAGCCGGTCGTAGACCGCCTGCTCCTTCGGGCTCCGCTGGTAGACCGGCGCGGCCGCTGCGAACGCTTCTCGCACGGCGGGAGTGGGCCCGTACAACATCTCGTGAAGGGTGGTGCAAGGGCTCATCCCAAGGATACCGAGGTGCTGCCACCGGCGGGCGCGCCCGGCCGTGCTGTCGCGCGCCACCTGGATGACACGGGCACGCAGCTCCCGGGGGGAAAGGGACTCCGGCGCGACCTCCGCAGGGGTATCGCGCGGCGGAGGATATTGCAGCGCCGCGGCCAGGGCGTCGCCCTCGGCCTCCTTCCCCTCCGCCCGCCAGAGCGCGGCGAGGGTCAGCCCCCCTTCGCGCGCGATTATACTGCCGATCAGGGTGCCGATGGGGTCGTCGGAGTCATCCCTCAACCGGAGTCCGTACCCGATCACGACGCGCGTCAAGGAATCGGCCACTGCCGGTTTCCGGTCGGAGGCGGCGAGCGCGGCACGATAGAGCTGCAGCCGTGCCGCGGCCAGGGGCGATGCGAACGAGGGTATAGGGAGCGACCAGGCGTTGAGCCCGGCGGGGAGCGGGGTCTTGAGCGCCGCCCAAGGATCGAGCTCTCCGGCGTACGCCACGGTGTCGAAGAGCGCCAGCCCCGGGTGGGTACCGAGCGGCTGCAACCACTCCCGTTCCGCCTTGGTGAGCCCCGCAAGGGCGTGACGCA
>JANLXK010000416.1:0-12313 GCA_031365045.1 Gemmatimonadota bacterium
GGATCGAGGAGCGCACTTCGTAGCTCTTGGCCACCGGTGCCGTGGCCGGCTCGAAGAGGGCGACGCTGCTCATCGTGCCGGGGCGGAGCTGCTGCCGGCCATTCAGGGTATACAGATGGAACTCTCCCACCTTCTGCTGGCCGGCGACATCGTTCGACGCGCGATCCTCCATCACCGCCCGGCCCGCCATCGCCAACTGCCGCATCGCGTTCCCGGCCGCCGGGGCCTGGTTCACTTGCCCGGCGAGGAGCTGGACCTCGACGTCGTCGGCCGTGAACGGCGCGGTGAAGCTCGCGAGCCCGCTCACCTGCCCCACGCTGCCGCGAAGCACCACGGCATACATCGCGTTCCACGCGCCGCCCTGGGCGAAGCCGCCGAGCCGAAGCTGGTCGGACGCTCGGCGCGCGCTGACGCGCACGTCGGTCATCGCTTCGGTGGGGACCACGTCGGCAGGGAAGGCCGGCTGGCCCGGCAGGCCGAAGAAGATCGTCCCGTCGGCGAAACGGACCCGGACCGGATCGACCCCGACCACGGTGGCGGTGATCGTGTCCTTGAGCCCGATCCCCGACCGGAACAGCATCGACCGCCCGATCATCCGCGTGAGCGCGCCGTTCGGATCGGCGCCCGGCGTCGTGAACGCGCCGGTGATCGAGAGGCTCGAATCGAGCGAAACGAGGCTCGACGGGTCGACCGGGCCGAGGGCGGTCCGCTGCACCGACGCGCCCACCGGCACGCGCTGGGGAAAGGCCCGCCGCACGAGGACTCGGCCATCCTGGTAGAGCGTGACGGAGGTGGCCGGTGCTTGCTGAGCAGTGACCGGTGACCAGTGACCAGTGACCGGGCCCAGGACGGCGACCATCAGTGCGACCCTGACTCCATGTCCCGCGACCCGCGACCCGCGACCCGTGACCGTCATACGACCTCCTATTTCAAGAATTCTCGCGCGATCCGGAAACTCACCCGGCGCACGATCATCAGCGTGGCCACCACCGCGATCCAGCCATACGCTTGGGCCAGTCCGGAGCGGGGAACGAAGAACACCACATACAGCGCCGTCACCACCGTGGCGCCGAGGGAGAGTCCCCGCGCCAGCTTGTGTGCACGCGCATCCCGTTCCGCGGCGCACTGGGGGCAATACTCGCCGAAATCGATTCCTTCGGTCCGTGCGCCGCACTTGGCGCAGGGGACCTCAGCCCAGCCGGCGGGCGACGGCATCGCCGAATTCCCGGGTGGTCGCCTTCCCGCCGAGGTCGCCGGTGCGGATCTTGTCGTCGACGATGACCTGACGGATCGCCTGACGGATCCGCTCCCCCTGGTCGGCGTGGCCGAGGTGGTCGAGCATCATCGCGCCGGCGAGGATCTGGGCCGACGGGTTGGCGATCCCCTTCCCCGCGATGTCGGGGGCAGAGCCGTGCACCGCCTCGAAGATCGCCGCCTTGGTACCGATGTTGGCGCCAGGCGCGAGGCCGAGGCCGCCCACGAGCCCCGAGATCAGGTCGCTCAGGATGTCGCCGAAGAGATTGGTCGTGACGATCACGTCGAACTGCTGCGGATTGATGACGAGCTGCATCGCGCAGTTGTCCACGATCAGGTCGTTCATTGCGATCCGGCCGGTGTATTCCCGGGCGATCTTCTCGCCCGACTCGAGGAAGAGGCCGCCGGTGGTCTTGAGGATGTTCGCCTTGTGGACCACCGTGACCTTCTTGCGGCCGTGCGCCAGCGCATACTCGAAGGCGTAGCGGATGATCCGCTCGCAGCCGAAGCGGGTGACGATCGCTGCCGAATAGGCCACGGCGTGGGGGTCCTCCCCCACCTTCGTGTAGTGCTCCACGCCGATGTAGAGTCCCTCGACGTTCTCGCGCA
Organism: Gemmatimonadota bacterium; assembly: GCA_031365045.1. GTDB lineage: Bacteria > Gemmatimonadota > Gemmatimonadetes > Gemmatimonadales > GWC2-71-9 > CAMLHU01. The sequence continues at coordinate 1,864 of JANLXK010000416.1, forward strand.
CCATCACGATGTCGATGTCGCCGTAGCGTCCGCCGGGGACGATATCCACCGCCGGGCGGAGATTGGCGTAGAGGTCGAATTCCTGCCGAAGCGCCACGTTCACCGAGCGGAAGCCGGTCCCCTTCGGAGTGGTCAACGGCCCCTTGAGCGCGAGATGGGTCTTCGCGATCGACGCGATGGTGGGGTCGGGCATGGGGGTGCCGCGGCGTTCGAGCGCGTCAGCGCCGGCCGTCTGGGCGTCCCACTTGAAATTGATCCCGGTCCGCTCGAGGACCTTCATGGTCTCCGCGGTGATCTCGGGCCCGATCCCGTCGCCGGGGATCAGGGTCACGTCATACGTCATTACTGGACTCCTTCGACCGGAAGCACCGCCGCGAGGGCGGCACGATAGGCCTGCGTGGCGTTGGGACCGAAGCCTGTCGCGATCGAGCGCCAGCCGGGAGTGCCGGTGCGGGCATCGACCAGGACGAAGCAGATCTCGACCTTCACCGTCCCGTCCAGCTCCTTGAGGAAGACCGCGGAGGCGGGGACGAGGGCGTAGCGCGCGTCGATCAGCGCCACGAGGGTGCGGATCTGCGAGCGGAGCGGATCGGGGACGACCTTGAACAGGGGATCGCGGAGGATCGCGTGCCCCATATGGTCGGGATCGGTCGCGAAGCCGATCGCCCGGCGCGCCACCTTCCGGAGTTCCTCGGGGCCGACCCAGTTCACCTCGGGGGCGCGATTGCGGAGCGCGTTGAGGATGAGGGAGTCGGCCCAGGGGAGCACTTTCGTCCGGACACCCAGCAGGGTGTCGCTCGAGAGCGCCGCGTCGGGGACCGCGAGTGTCAGGGGGAGGACCGCGACCTTCTGCCCGGCGAGCGCCGCGGCGACCATCGGTCTATTGAGGAAGGGCGAGGGCTTCGGTTGCTCCGGTTGCTGGGAGGGTCCCCCCCCGCAACCGGCAGCGGCCGCCAACAGCAACAGCGACAAGGACTTACGCACCAACACCCCCGTGGTCGAGTGGACCGATGGGGGGAAGTTAATCAGCTCACACCCCCACCGGCACCGGACCCTTCTGAGGGTTCCAGGTGTGGCGCTCGTCGCGGACGAACTTGGCCCACGAATACAGCGCGTCGTAGATCACCATCCCCATCTCGAGCTGGTCGTGGTCGTCGTCGAAATTCTTGCTGAGGCCGAGCGAGATCGCGAGAAGGCCGGCAGCCTGGGGGGCGAGCTCGAGGTGCGCGGTATCGGCGCCTCGAATGATGACGGCCATCTCCGCCAGCGCAGGGTCGCTCAGCTCGTACTTGGCGAGGAGCGCGTCGAAGCTGCAGCGAGGACCATCGTGGCTCAGCTCGACCCCTTCGACGTCGAACGGAGTGGCGCCGAGCTCCGCAGCGCGGGCCATCACCTGATCGGGAGGGACGAAGTGGAACTCGGCCTTCGGGTCGATGAAGCGGGTGATGAGCCAAGGGCAGGCGATCCGGTCGATCTTGGGCCGGGCGCGAGTGATCCAACGCATGGGGCCTCCGTCGTCAGTATGAGAACTTCATCGCCGATCCACCAACTGCCCCAGCACCCCACCCAGCGCCGCGAGCGTCTGCAGCGAATCGAGCGCCTCGTGGTGCATCCGTCCCCACTTGTCGTGCGGGAAATCGATGTACGATTCCCCCCGGCCAAGCGGCATCGCCCGCACGGTCTGCGCCTGCTGCAGCAGCCAGCCGAGCGCCTGCTCGGCGGTCGCCGCTGTCTCCTCGCCCAGTTCCTTCAGGGCCGGGGTCTTCGGGTGGATCGCCGCCACATCTGTGGTGGTCCAGAGCGTGGCGTTCCTCAGTTTGCCGTCGCCGCCGGGACCGAGGAGGGTCGCTGGGAGCGAGAGCACTTTTTCCCGGAGGGCCGTCCCCACCGTTGCGAGGCGCTCCGCCTCCTGGCGCTCCCCCTTGGAGACCGGGATCGCGGCCACACTGCCACCCGCCCCTGCACCACTGCGAGCGAGACGGAGCGTCTCGGCGCTGTTCCTATAGATCAGGAGGAGGACGCCGAGCTGAATGAGGGCGGCGAGGGCGAGGATCCAGATAGGGATGTCGAGCATCAGTGCGGCGTCCGGCGAGGTGGGTGTGGACGAAACGTAGGGCGGTGAGCGGGGGGCCGCAAACGGCGACTATACTCCATGCCATGATGACCCGCACACTTGGCCGCTCCGGCCCCAAGGTCTCGGCCCTCGGCCTCGGCTGCATGGGGATGAGCGACTTCTACGGTCCCGCGGAGGAGCAACGCTCCATCGCGGTCATCCACCACGCCTTCGAGATCGGGGTCAACTTCCTCGACACCGCCGACATGTACGGCATCGGCGCCAACGAGGAGCTCGTGGGCCGCGCCCTTCAGGGAAAGCGGGACCAGGCCTTCCTCGCCACCAAGTTCGGCAACGTCCGCGCCAAGGATGGCACCTATCTCGGCATCAACGGGAAGCCCGAATACGTCCGCACCGCCTGCGATGCGAGCCTCAAGCGCCTCGGCATCGACACGATCGACCTGTACTACCAGCATCGGGTGGATACCACTACGCCGATCGAGGAGACCGTCGGCGCAATGGCGGAGTTGGTCTCGGCCGGAAAGGTGCGCTACCTCGGGCTCTCGGAAGCGGCGCCCGCCACGATCCGTCGCGCGGCGAAGGTACACAAGATCACCGCACTCCAGACCGAGTACTCGCTCTGGAGTCGGGAGCCCGAGGATGAGTTGCTGGCGCTCTGCGACGAGCTCGGCATCGGCTTCGTGGCCTACAGTCCCCTCGGCCGAGGGTTCCTGACCGGGGAGATCAAGAAGCCCGACGACCTCGCCCCCGGCGACGTGCGGCGGAACCATCCCCGGTTCCAGGGGGAAAACTTCGCCAGGAACATCGAGCTGGTGCATGAGGTGGAGGGGATCGCCAAGGGGCACGGTGTCACCGCCGCCCAGCTGGCGCTCGCCTGGTTGCTCGGACGGAGCGCCAATATCGTGCCGATCCCCGGCACCCGGCGGATCGCGCGGCTGGACGAGAATGTCGCGGCGCTCAAGCTCATTCTCACGCCCGCGGACCGGAAGCGGCTCGACGAGGTGATGCCCAAGGGTGTGGCGGCCGGGACGCGGTACCCCGAAGGGGCGCTGAAGGCGCTGGGACGGTAGCGCCTCAGGCCGCGTGGCGGGTCGAACCGAGCGGCTCGTACCGGCAGAGACAATAGGTGAACGGCTGCAGCGCGCCCCATGGGGTGTGATGCGTCTGGCGGCGGCTCTCCACGACCCGGAACTCCGCACCGAACTCGGCGTGCAGAGCGCCGGGGGCGTAGCGCACCACCTCGAGGCCGCTGCACTTCGTGGGACCATCCTCCGCAAATGTGGCCACGAGCACATGTCCACCGGGGCGGACAGCGTGCCGGACCTGTGCGACATACCGCGCGCGGTCTGCCGGGTCCGTGAGGAAGTGGAAGACCGCCCGGTCGTGCCAGAGGTCGAACGCACCCTTATCCAGCTCGGCCGAGAGGAGATCCGCTTCGCGCCAGACGACCGACCCTGCGTCGCTCCCCAGCCGCGTCTGCGAGCGTGCGAGCGCGGCCGCTGAGAGATCCAGGACCGTGAGTCGGCGATACCCCGCCCGCAGCAGACCGTCGACCAGCGTCGAGGCTCCGGCGCCGACGTCGATGATGGCCGAGTCGTGGACCGGGGCCGCCTGCTGGATCAGCTCAAGGGACAAGGTGGCCTCGGCCTGATACCAGCTCACCTGTTCCGGGCCCTTCGTGCGGTAGACCTCCTCCCAGTGCGATCGCGGATCCACGCTGTGCTCGTTCATCAAGAGATCCGGGCTATCGAGCGCCGAAGTACGCGACCACCAAGCCGATAATGCCCCCGCCGATGGCCCCGATCCCCAAGATCGGCGCCCACGCCTTGGTGACCAGGGCGGAGGGGGCGCTCAGGAGGAGGCCGAAGCCGAGTCCCACGGCCCAAGGGGGCCCGGGAACGTCGGCCACGCTGATCACGAACCCGATGGCGAAGCGATCCAAGAAGGCCGCGGTGAGCGCGGCGCGCGTGCCGAACACTGCCCCGCCGATCAGGCCCAATTCGATCCGGGTCATCTCGCCTCAGATCTCCCCGCTGATGACCGAGCTCTCGACCCCGCGGAGCTCGACGGCCCGCACGAACACCGACTCCTGCGCCACCCACGCCGCGAAATCCTGGAAAGTCGCAAAGTCATAGCTCCAGAGCTCCAGGTCAGTGCTGTCCGGAAAATCGGAGGCATCGAAGACCAACTTGATCCCCACGAACCAGGTCGGCTCGTACACGTCTTCCTCGATGGAGGTGAACTGGCGGTAGAACTCGAGATGGACCTGGACCAGCCCTTCCGGCGTCGTCTCGCGCATCGCCTGGACGGCGACCCCGTCACCGTCGGTCTCGACCGGCTCCCGCACGAATGCGTTGAACACTTTCCAGGCCTCCCACGCGTCGAGGTGGCCCGGATCCAGACCCGCCGTTTCGAGCATCTCCTCCAGCTGCGCTCCTGTATCAACGGGCCGCATGGAGGTCGAGCTCAGAGCTACTGGTCGCTACGGCGTTGCTCTACTCCCTGCGCCAGCACCCGCTCTGCGAAATCCACCTTCTCCTGCGCCTCGGCCAGCTCGTGCCGCAACGCCTCCATCTCGAGCTCCATCTCATCGAGCTCCGCCTCCAGCCCGCGCGCGCCCGTGCCGAGCCGGAGGCGCACTGCCCAGAGGCCGAAGGCCACGGCGAGCGTGGCGTGGACGGTGGCGTGGAGCGGCTCGCCCGGCACAGCGGCGAACCAGACGGCGCCCACGTTGAGGGCGCTCAGGACGGTCGCGATCGGGAACCAGATCTTGGGCTTGAAGGTCATGACGGAATGTCGGTCGCTGCACCGCATGTCGCAAGCTGATAGCACACCCCGACACCTTTCGAAGCATCCGCCCGTTGGATAGCGGATGCCCATCCGCCCCCCGGGCCTCCGCACTCCCATCGCGCTGTCCCCGGCGCCTGAAGGCGCCTCTCGGCGATACGCCCTAAAGGGCTTCTCGACGGACCCAGGCACATTCCATTTCGCGCAGCGACGCCCGCATCCTCGCGCCGTTAGCATCTGGTAGGAGCCCTTTAGGGCTTAGGCAGTGCCGAGAGGCGGCTTTAGCCGCCGGCAACGGATAGCCGAGAAGGTCTCGCCAAGGCCCGAGCGGCGCGAGGGCGAGACTCGGCGCCCCGGCGCCTCACCGCGCCACCCTGTACTCGCTCTGCACCAGGCCGCTCGCGAACTGGCGCGTCGCGACGTGCGCGAGTTGGATGTCTTTCGTCATTGGTCCGAAAAGGGGGATGCCGGTGCCGATCAGCACTGGTACCCGGGTAACGATGATGCGCTCGATGAGACCCGCGTCGAGGAACTGATGGATGGTATCGCCGCCATCGACATAGACGTGCCCGATCCCCCGCCGGTCGAGCTCGGCGGCGACGTCGTGCGGCGCCCCAGACACTCGTTCCACCACCGCCCCCGCCGGAGCCGGGGCGAGAGGACGGTGGCTCAGGACGAAGACCGGCTTCTTGCCGTAGAACCACTCGCCGAACCCGAGCGCTGTCTCATAGGTCTTGCGGCCGATGACGAGCGCGTCCACCGAGGCCATGAACTCGGTATAGCCGTGCGGTTCGCCGCCGCCCGTCGGGAGGAAATCGAATGAGCCGTCGAGCCGAGCGATGAAGCCGTCGAGGCTGGTGCCGACGAAGACCGATCCTTTCACTGGTGGCGCCTCACTTGGGCCTCCCGGCATAGTGCGCCGGTGTCAGCTCGTAGACCACCTTTTCCTTCCCCCGCACCTCGATCACGCCGCTCCGCACCCCGCCGATCTTCTCGACGGCGCGTTGGGAGCGCCGGTTCTCGGGGCCAATGATGAAATGGACCCGATCCACCGACCGAAAAGCGTGCTCGAGCATCAGTCGCTTCATCTCGCCGTTGTACACCCCGCCCCAGTACGCCCGCGCCAGGAACGACCACCCGATCTCGACGACGCTCTGCTCGGCGTCGTAGCCGAAGTAGCGGGACGAGCCGATGACCTGGCCACTCGCGCGATCCAGTGCGATCAGCGCGCCGCCGGAGTCGAGCGCGCCCTGGAAGAAGGTGCGGAAGACCCCCTCCTTCCAGCGGTCATTGTCCGGGTGCTGCTCCCAGATGAGGGGATCCGCGGCGACGCGGAAGAGGGCCTCCCAGTCGTCGGGTCGGAGAGGACGGAGGTCCAGGAGGTCCCCCCGGAGGGTCGGCTGCGGATCGAAGGGCACGCGGAGAACACTCTTTCAGGTCGTCGCCGCGGCGCCCTGCTTCCGCCGGCTCAGGAGCCAGGCACTGAGCAGGGTGAAGAGGATCCCCACCGGCAGGGGCTCGAGCAGCGTCATCCCGGCGCGGAGGAAGGGGTTCTTGTACATCTCGGCGAACTGGGCCATCTCCGCCTGCTGGGCCACGATCTGCGCCTCGGTGGCGCCGCCAGCCCGCGCCTTCTCGATGACGTGCGCGGCGTACTTGGTGATGAAGTCGGGGAAGAAGCGCTCATAGGCGATCTCCCAGCTGATCACGTAGCAGGCGCTCGCCACCAGCATGATGAGGAGGCCCACCTTGAACGCCCGGCCGAAGGTCACCTGGCCGGCCCCGACGTTGTCTCGATAGGACCGGACGCCGAAGTAGATCAGCAGGAAGGCCAGGACCATCGACGTGTAGCCGACGATCAACCCCCCGGTCTCGAAGCCGATCTGGTCGTGGAACGGGAGGGTGAGGAACATCAGCCCCGACATGATGGCGCCGGAGATGAGCCCGAAGGTGACGACGATCTTCTGCATGAGTGCGTTTCCGGTGAAGGAGTGAGCATGGAGTGGACGGGGGCCAATCTGGCCTCACCACCCCCCGTCCCGCGTCACCCGAAAGGGTGATTTCCGTCCCGTGGACCGAGAATCACCCTTTCAGGGGATCAGCCCGGATTCCTTGGCCCGCTGGATCACCTGGGTGCGCCGCCGGGCCTGGAGCTTGTCGAACAGCCGGGCGGCGTGGGTCTTGACCGTGTTCTCGCTCACGAAGAGGCGCTCGGCGATCTCACGGTTGCTGTGCCCCGCGGCCAGCGCCTCGAGGATCTCGAACTCCCGCGGGGTGATCCCGAGCTCGGCGAGGCGTGCTTCATTCCGGGTGAAGGGCCCGGCCACCGGGACCTTGCGCACCACCACGGTCTCCCGGGTCCGGGTCAGCTTGAGGCCGAGCCAGACGCCGAGGGCCGAGAAGAGGAGGGCGATGATCCCGCCGTAGATCTCGAGTGAGTGCCCGAGCACCAGGTAGCGAAACTCGACGACCTTCAGGACGACGATGAGGACGCCGCCGAGGAGGCCGTAGAGGAGGACGGTCTTGGTCATGCGCTACAGGCGGCGCGGCACGAGAGGACCGAAAGGAGTCGACGCATCGGATCGACAATATGCCGAACGAAGAACGCCCCCGCCACGGACCGAGCCGGCGGGGGCGCTGCTGTGCGTCAGGTACTTCGAGGGATCAGTGGAACCGGACAGCGACCCGGAGCTCGGCCGCGTGCTCGGGGAGGCCCGACGGGTTGTCCTTGGCCAGGATCAGGGTCCCGGTACGCGAAGCGGGGGCGACGAAGGCGAGCGTGGCGCGGAACGGGACGAACTCCCGGGTCATCCACTCCCCGTCGGCCTGCGCCGGGATCCGGGCGATGGTGTCGCCGCTGGCATCGAGGAGGTAGACCGGGAATGAGGCCTCGAAGAACCAGGGCCCTCGCGCTCGGCCCTCGATCGTGACGGGACTCCGGAGGAGCCCATCGGGGAGAGGACTCCGGAGCTCGATCAGGTCGGGGAGCGCGGCGGGAGGGGGCGCGACCGCGGTCCCACATCCCAGGAGAAAGAGCGTCGGGAGGAGGGACCGGAGGGATCGCACCAAAAAGCTCAATTCCCTGACTGGGCCGCCTGGGCCCGGGCGGCCTCGCTGGCGTAGATCGCGACCGCGACCCGGCGGTTCTGCTGACGTCCGTCGTCGGTGTCGTTGGTGGCGGCCGGCTCGGATTCACCCCGGCCGACGATCCGGACCCGCCCATAGGCAACACCCTGCGAGGTCAGGTAATTCGACGCCGACTGGGCACGGCGCTCGGAGAGGTCCTGGTTGTAGCCGCTCGAGCCGGTCGCATCGGTGTGGCCCACGATGAGGATGTCCGAGCCCGGATACTTGCTGAGGCTCCCCGCCAGGGAGCGAAGGTTCGCCTGCGCCTCGGGGCGCAAATTGCTCGAGTCATAGTCGTACAGCATGCCGGAGGCGAAGGTCACCGCGATCCCCTCGCCGATCCGCTCGACCCGGGCGCCGGGGATGTTCTGGGCGATCTCGTTGGCCTGCTTGTCCATCTGGGCGCCGATGATCCCGCCCGCGATGCCACCCACAGCAGCGCCGATGATGGCCCCGGTGGCGGTGTGGCCGGCCGCCTTGCCGATGAGACCGCCGGCGACTGCACCGGTCCCGGCCCCGATGAGGACACCGGTCTGGGTCTTGGTGGCGCAATTGCCCAGGAGGACGAGTGCAAGAGCGGGAAGGACGAGGATGCGTGCCTTGGTGCGCATGGTGCTGGCCATATGGGACTCCTTGAGAGGACCTGCGACGCTGCTACCCCACCCAAGTCTCGCGCCGCGGGTCCGTATCGACCATCGCACGATGGGATGAAAAAGGAACGACCCCCGGGGAGAGGGTCGTGGTCCGAAGGGAGTACCTAGTTGGTGCCATGGTCAGCGGGCGGTGGCCCTCACTGCCAGATCGACGTCGCCGCCACGGTCACCGCTTCCTGCCACCGTTCCTCTTCCACTTCCTGGACGAGGAACCAGAGGATCTGCGCCACGGCGCCAGCCGTCAGACGCCCGGCTTCATCTTCGCGACGACCAGCCCGATCACCGCGCCGCCGATCCCGCCGTGCACGATCTCCAGCAAGGGATCGACCATGGTCCGCGTGAGGTTCGCAACGTCCGAGACCCCGTAGAGGATGAAGTCGACCGTGAACCAGGCCAGGAAACCGACGATCGCGCCGACCTTGGCTCCTCCGCCGAGTCCCGAGGCGCCACGCGCACCCATGGCGTAACAGATCAAGGCCGCATAGCCGAAGGCTCCGAGCACCACCGCCCAGATGATCTGCTCCGGGCGATCTACCCCGGTGGCCCCGCCAGCGTTGGCGGCGTAAAAGCTCGCGACGCCGATGGTGAAGATGAGGTACCCGGCAGCAAAGAGCACGATGCCCCCCACGATCGTCCCGGCAAGGAACTGCTTGGTGTCCATCTGGTCCTCCTGTGTAGTGATGGGTCTCCGCCGCCGGCTGAGTGAGCCGGGAGAGTGTACGGCCCGATCGATCAACCCTTCCTCGCAACCAGCGAGACGCTCTTCACGCCGTACTGGCGGGCCGCCCCTTGGGCGTTCTTCGAAACGAACTGGTACTGCGGGTTGTCCCGCAGATGGCTCACCCGCAATCCGGCGGCCTCGATCGCCGACGTGTACGCGTCGACCTGCATCGCTCCCCCGATGCAGGCCGCCCAGAGTGTGGCATCGCAGGTGATGCCGACAGGCAGCTGTGATTCGGTGACGATGTCGGCGAGGGCCAGTCGCCCTCCCGGCTTCAGCAGGCGCGCGATCTCGAGGAAGACCGTCCGCTTGTCCGGCGCGAGATTGATCACCCCGTTGCTGATGACCACGTCACACGACGCGTCGGTCAGTCCGGTCGCGTCGATGTAGCCCCTGCGGTAGGTGACGTTGCGGAAGCCTCCTGCGGCGCGGAGGCGCTCTGCCTTGGCGAGCTGTTCGTCGGTCATGTCGATACCGACCACGGAGCCGGTCTGGCCGACTTTGCCGGCGGCGATGAAGCTGTCCGTCCCTGATCCGCTGCCGAGATCGACCACCGTCTCGCCTGGCGCCAGGCGGGCGAGGTCGAAGTAGTGACCCACGCCCGCGAACGAGTCGATGGAGTCGCTCGGGATGGCATCGAGGTCGGCCGGCGCCTAGCCGAGCCGCTCTGCGAGCGCGCGTCCCATCTCGAAGTGAAAGGTGCCGTGCGGAGCGAGGGCGACGTCGCGATACATCGCCTTGACCTTCTGCTCCAGCGCGTGGGCGTCAACGCGCCCGGTGGGTGCTGCGGAAGTGCTCATGGCGGAGGCCTCCAATATCTGGGTGTCGTGTCCGACGGGCGCTGTCTTCATGGGTCGGAACGCGGTCGCATCGACGCTGGTTCCCGGCGACAGTGGCGCTCACCTGCGGGTCATCGTGTTCCTCGCCAGGATGGTCCCGACCAGGAGGATCCCCGCATCCGCGTAGATCAATCCGAGGTGTCCCATGGTGGCGAAACCGTAGACATAGTGCAGTGGAAGGGCGATACCGACCCCGACCACCGGGGCCAGGAATGCGGTCCACAACGCCCACGCCTGCCCGGTGCGGATC
>JANLXK010000439.1:0-4339 GCA_031365045.1 Gemmatimonadota bacterium
GTGGGAAATCCGCCGTGGGTGCGCGCCGAAGAGATCCCACAACGGACGCGCGAGATGCTGGCCGCGCGATATCGCTGGTGGCGCGGTGGGTCTGCGGCCGGATTCGGCCATCGCCCGGACCTCTCGGTGGCCTTTCTTGAGCGGAGCCTCGAACTCACCGCGCCGGGTGGTACCGTCGCGATGCTGCTCCCCGCCAAGCTTGCGACCGCCGGATACGGGACGGAGATGCGCGCGGCATTGACCCACGGCACCACGCTCGACAAGGTCGTCGACCTCGGCGATCGCGCAGCGGGCGCGTTCGCCGCGGTGACCTACCCCCTCGCCCTCGTGTTGCGAAAGCACGCTCCTGCCGAGGGTCATCGCATCGAACTGCAGGATGACGGTGGGAGCACGGTCCCGCAGCGCGGCTGGTCAGGCGCGCCCTGGATCCTCAAGGCGCCGGAAGCGGGACAGGTCGCCGATGCCATTCGGAGCCGGCATCCGGTCCTCGGCGACACCGTGTCCATCCACCTCGGCGTGAAGTGCGGCAGGAATGCGGCATACATCGACCCGCCCCCCACTGTGGAGCGGGAGGTGATCCGGCGCGCCGTGCGGGGCCGCGACCTCGACCCCTATGAGGTGACCGATTCGATCCGGCTCCTCTATCCGCACGACCGCGCCGGCCGTCCCCTCGCGACGTTACCGGTGGGGGCGCTTCGTCACCTCACGCGATTCCGCCGCGCACTTTCAGCCCGGGTCGACGCGACGGACGGTCCGTGGTGGGCCCTGCACCGGACCGGGCCATCGAGCGCTCCCCATCGGGTGGCGTGGCCCGACCTTGCCCGCCGGATCGAGGCGGTAGCCCTCCCGCGCGACCTGTTGCCGCTCAACAGCTGTTACCTCGCGGTCGTCGCGAATACGGAGGCCGCGCGAGTGCTCACCGCGTGGCTGAATTCCCGATGGATCGGCGCGATGGCGAAGCTCGGCGCCGACCCTGCGCGCGGCGGATACTCACGATTCAACGCCCGTACCGTGGGCGCCCTACCCTGGCCGGGCCCCGCGTCCACGGATCGCCAGCTCGCGGAGCTGGGCGATGCCAAGGCCCACCACAAGGAGCGGCAAGATGCCGTCGACGGTATCGTCGCCGAGCTTCTCGGTCTCGACGCGCGCGACCGACGCGCCCTGCGCGCCCTGGCCTGAGCCGGTCCCGCGCATCGTGGCGGAGGCGCTCGTCCCGGTGCTGGAACCGCTCACGACCACGCTCGCGTGGCCCCCACCCGGTGCGCTCAACGCGGTCGGTGCGGCGCTTGCGCAGGCGGCGCCCCCCGCACCTGACGACGATGGGGATGCACCTTGGCTCCGGGAGGAACAACGCCTCGCGGCCAGGCGACTGGTCGGCACGATCAAGCGGCACGGTGGTGCGCTCCTGGCCGACCCGGTGGGGAGCGGCAAGACCTATGTCGCCCTCGCGGTCGCTTGCGCCCTGCGGGGCGAGTTACCCGCGGCTGTGGTCGTCCCGGCCCCTCTGGTCCCGCAGTGGCGCCACCGAGCGGAAGAATGCGGGGTCCCCGTCGAGGTCATCAGTCATGCCGCGATGAGCCGAGGCCGGACCCCCGACCCCGGTACCCGGATGGTGATCATCGACGAGAGTCATCACTTCCGCCACCCTGAGACCCGTCGCTACGCGCACCTTTCACGCTTCCTCGTGGGACGCTGGGTGCTCTGCGTCACGGCCACTCCGATCGTCAATCGCCTCGAAGACATGGCCCACCAACTGCTGCTCGGCATCCGGGATGACGCCCTCCGGGGCGGAGGGACCATCTCGCTCCGGCGAGCGCTGCGGAACGGCGAGAGCCTCCCGGCCCTCGGCGAGCTCGTCATCGCCACGCCAATGCCCGCCCTCATGCCCTGGCGGAAAGAGCGGGAGAGCCGCTGGGACGGAGAACTGGATCCGGACGCACCGTCGTGGATCTCGTCGCTCGATCAGTTGATGCTCTCCCCGCGCGGCGAGATCGCGGCACTCGTGCGCTGCGTGCTCCTGACCGCCGCGGCGTCGAGTCCGGCCGCCCTGCGGGCCGCACTCGGCCGATACGCGCTCCTTCTGCGTCACGCGGCGGAAGCGCAGCAGGCAGGGATCCCGATCGACCGGCGGATGATCCGCCGGTTCACGGCGGAGGCGCCCGAGCAGCTCCTGCTGTGGGAGCTGTTGCCGGCGGTGACCGGGGGCTCAGCCCTGCCGCTCGACGACCTCGAACCGGTGGAGCGCCTCCGGGCCGCGATCGACCTCGCCGATCCCGATCCAAAGGCTGCCACGCTTTCGCGGCTCATCGCCGACGCGACCCCGACCCTCGTATTCGCCAACGCGGTGGCGACCATTCCTTACCTGCGCGACCGTCTCATCGGTGTGGCACCGGCCTGGATCACCGGGGCTCGCGCCGGTTGGCGACATATCCAGGTCCCGCGGGAACAGGTCCTCGATTGGTTTCGTCCCGGCGCCCCCGAGGTCTCACCCTGGGTGTTGCTTTCGAGCGACGTGGCAGCTGAAGGGCTCGACCTCCAGCGAGCGGCGCGAGTGGTCCACTACGACCTCCCCTGGACACCGATGCGCCTCGCCCAACGCGAAGGGCGATCTCGTCGGCTCGGCGGCCGCCACACGGAGGTCGAGGTCATCACGATGCGACCACCGCCTTGGCTGGAGCGGCGCCTGCGGATCGGTGCGACGCTCCAACGAAAGTCATTGTTGGGCCGGCGCGCAGGACTGGAGGGTAACGATTCAGCGTGGCGCTGGAGACATGATCTCGCCGCCGAATGGGCGTCGGTACCGGTGGCGTGCGGTGTCGCCGCGATGTCGGGCGAACAGGAAGAGCTGCTGGTGGGACTCCAGGTCGATTCGAACGGCCTCGGTGCGTCGCCCACGGCTCTTGCGGTCATCGACGCCAAGGGGGAATGGACCGAATCCGCACCGGCGGTCCGCTCGTTCTTGGAGCGGGCCCGCGCCGGCTCGCCGATCATGCCGGAGGACGCCGACTGGGAACGGTGGCGGGAGCGGATCTCCCCGTTCGCGCGGGCGCTCCTTCGCCGCGTGACCGAGAGCGCGTGGGCCAGCGGCCCACAGACGCCGGAGTCACGAGCCCTCATCGCGCGGGCGCAGGCGACCGCACGACAGGCCGGCCGCGAGCGCAACACCGCAGCGCTCCAGCGGGCGGAAGCGCTCCTGCAATTCGCCGCTCGGGGGCATACCGCGGGCGAAGCACTGTTGGTCGAGGATCTCGTGGCGATGGACGATCCCTCGCTCGCACGGCAAGAGATCGGCCCCCTGACAGCGGGAGCCGAGGCCGGGATCCGGACGATCAAGCTTCTTGGGGCGATCGTGGTGGCCCCGCGATAAATCGCGGGGCCGCAGGGGCTACTGGGTCGCCGTGACCAACAGCTTGTTCCTTACCACCCCGATCGCCACCGGCTTCTGCTTGGCATCGCCGTTCTCGTCGAACGCGATCCGCCCGGTGACGCCATCGTACCCCGGGGTGGTGCTCCCCACCCCTTCGAGATAGGTCACGATCTTCGTCCGGTCGGTCCCGACCGCGGCGACGGCACGGGCCAGGAGGTGCACGATGTCGTACGCACCGGCGCCACGATGGTCAGGCGTCGCCCCGGCGTTGGCGGCGCGGTACGCCGACACGAACCCCCGGCTGGTCGGGTCCGCACGATCGGGAAGCCAGGCACTGGAGACAAAGATCCCCTCAGCCTTCCCCGTGGCCTCGATCCCCACGACGCCATCCCCCGCCAGCACGGTCGAGGCGATCCGGAGCGAATCCCGCGTCGCGAGGATCCGCTCGGCACCATCGCGCGTGCCGGCGACGAGGATCACGTCGGCCCCGCCCCGCTGCTGCAAGCGCTTCAGGTACGGCTCGAAGCTCGTGATCGCCTTGTTATACGGGTCCTCGCTCAGTACCGTGCCGCCGAGCTGTCGGAAATCGGCCACGAAATTGGCCGAAACGCCGCGACCGTAGGTGTCGTTCTCATACAGGATCGCCGCGGTGCGCGCGTGCAGCGCGTTCCGCGCCTGGCGCGCCAGCGCCTGCCCGTGCGCGAAGTCGGTCGGGCAGATCCGGAAGACTGCCGGCCCGCCATCCACGGTCAGCGCCGGGGAGGAGGCCGAGGGGCTGATGAGCGCCATCGCCGACCCCTCGCCGTTGTACACCGGCGCCGCCGCCGCAGTCGGGCCGCTGGTCAGGTGGCCGATCACCGCGACCATCTGCGTGTTGGACCGGAACTCGGTCGCGATGCGCACCGCCGCATCGACGTTGGCGCTGTCGTCCGCAAAGACGAGCTCGATCGGCGTGCCGTCGATCCCCCCCGC
>JANLXK010000506.1:0-36041 GCA_031365045.1 Gemmatimonadota bacterium
CCCACGACTCACGACCCACGACCTACTTCGAGAACGCCGCCACCCAGTCCGTCCCCGTCACCTTGTCGAGCGCGCCGGCGAATTCCTTCATCGACTGCCACCGGTTGTCGGGCTCGGAGGCGAGCGACCTGTCGACGATCATCTCCAGCACTTCCGGCAGCTGCGGCTTGAACTCGCGTAGCTTCCTCGGCTGACCGCGGAGGCGTGCGATCATCAGCTCCTGGGCGTTCCGCCCCTGGAACGGGAGCTGGCCGGTGAGCAGCTCGAAGGCGAGGATACCGAGGGCGTAGACGTCGCTCCGGCCATCGAGCGGCTTGCCGCGGATCTGCTCGGGGCTCATGAATTCCGGCGTGCCGAGGACGATACCGGTGGCGGTGAGCTTCTGGACCTCGGGCCCGGCCACCCGCGACTTGGCAAGTCCGAAATCCATCACCACGGCCCGGACCGGCACCAGACCGGTCGGATCGGGGACCATCATCACGTTCTCGGGCTTGAGGTCGCGATGGATGATCTCGAGCGAATGCGCGTGATCCAGCCCGAGGCACATCTGCACCAGGAGCGGCACCGCCTCCTGCTGCGGCGTGGGTCCGGTGCGGTGCTCACGATCGCTCAGCAGCTCGCCGCTCAGGTATGGCATCACCAGGTAGAGCAGCCCGTCCGGGGTCGAGCCGATCGCGTGGATGTTGCAGACGTACGGGCTCGAGAGCCGCATCGCCAGCGACGCCTCGCGCTTGAGCCGCTCGGCCGACTGCGGGTCGCCCGAGAGCTTGGGGCTCAGCACCTTCACTGCCACCTTGGTCCCGCTCTGCTGCTTGTCGGCGGCCAGGTAGACGTAGCTCATCCCCCCCTCGCCGAGCTTCTTCTCGACGACGAAGCGCCCTTCGAGGGTGGTGCCCGCCAGCGCGGCCGCCCGCTCCCCGAACGCCGGCGGCGCCACGATCGGCTCGAGCTTCGGCGGATCGGCCATCTCGACCAGGGTCGTCCCGTCGTGGGCACAAAAGCGGTCGGCCACGGTATACGTACGTCCGCACTTGGGACACCGGCGGATAGGCATCAGTCGCGGTACCGGTTGCGGCCGTCACGCTTGGCCTGGTACAGACGTTCGTCCGCGTGGGCGAGGAAGGCCTCGGGACGCTCGGTGGCCGCCTCGGGATAGGTGGCCACCCCGACACTGATCGTGACGTGGACGGAGGCGTCAGGCTCGCCGAAGTCGTGTTCGGCCACCCGCTTCAAGATACGCTCTGCGAAATTTCTCGCACCCAGGAGGTTGGTCTCGGGCAGGACGACCACGAATTCCTCCCCGCCGTACCGGGCCACCAGGTCCACGCCGCGCAGCTCTCGCCGCAGGATCGTGGCCAGCTGGCAAAGGACCTGGTCGCCCATCCGGTGACCGAAGGTGTCGTTCACCTTCTTGAACTCGTCGATGTCGAGCATCAGCACGGCGAGCTTGCTGCTGTACCGTCCCGCCCGCTCCAGCTCGGCGCCGAGGCGCTCGTCCAGCGCCCGGCGGTTGAACGTGCCGGTCAGGGGGTCGGTCTCGGCCAGGGCGCGGTACTGTGCGCTGTCGAGCCGGGCGGCCTGGAGATCGTAGGCCTTTTCGATCGCGGGGACCGCCGAACGGAGCACCTCTTCTACGAACTGGGCGTCGCGCGCGTTGAGCGCCGACTCGTCGGCGGCCGACCGGAGGAAGAGGAGGCCGGGGGCGTGCCCACGCGGGCGGAAGGCGGCGGCCACGACCGCCCGGGTCGGGACGAACTGCCCGGTGGTCGCCCAGCGCCCACGGATCTGCTCAAAGATAGGGTCGGTGGAGACATCCGCCACAAAGACCGGCCGCTCGCTCTCGAGGGCCGCCTCGAGCTCCGGATAGTTCCGGAGGTCCACCCGGAGCTCGGAGAGGAGCGGGTTGTCGGCCGAGGCCATCACGGTCGCGGTACCGGTGGTGGCATCGACTGTGAGCACGGAGCACTGCCCGATCTTGAGTGCCCGGGCCACTCGGCGCGCCAGGATCTGGAACACCTCGTCGGGGCGGAGGCTCGCGGTCAGCTCCTGGACGATGGCGACCAGCTCGTGCCGGGTGCGGACGAGGGTCCGCGCCGTGTCGAGCTCGTGCCGCACCCGGAGGTGCGCCTTGATGCGGGCCAGGAGCTCGCGCACCCGGAACGGCTTGGCGATGAAGTCGCTCGCGCCGAGTCCGAGGGCGCGCACGGTGGCCTCCTCGGGCGGCATCGAGGAGATCATCAGCACCGGGAGGTCGCGTTTGCGGGGGTCGCTCTTGATCCGCTCGAGGAGCTGGAGCCCGTCCACCCGCGGCATCATGATGTCGAGGAGGAGCAGGTCTGGCTGTTCTACCTCGAGCCGTTCGATCAGCTCTTCCGCGTCGGGGACGGTAATGACCTCATAGCCATTCTCACGCAGGATCCACGACAGGGTCCGCGCGAGGGCGGCGTCGTCATCCGCCACGAGGATCCGCTGGCCGTTGGCACTCATCAGGCAGCGACCAGGTGGGCGAAAGTCTCGGCGTCGACGTTCCCGCCCGAGAGGATCGCCGCGGTCGGTCCCTCGGGTCGGATCTTCCTGGCGAGCAGAGCGGCCACGGTGACCGCGCCCGAAGGCTCGATCACGAAGCCGAGTTCCTGCTGGAGGGCCCGCATCGCGGCCACGATCTCGGTGTCGGTCACCTGCGCCACTCCGGCGATCTGCACCCGGATGATGGGGAAGGTGAGTTCGCCGATGGTCGGGGTGCGGAGGCCATCACAGATGGTATCGACCGTGGGGATGGTCGTGGGGCGGCCAGCGGCAAGCGCGGCGGAGAGCTTGGCCGCCCCGGCCGGTTCCACCGCCCAGACCCGGGCGTCTGGACGCGCGGCGTGGACGCCGAGGCAGGTGCCGGCAAGGAGACCGCCACCGCTCACCGGCGCGAGCACGTCGGTCACCTCGGGCCAGTCCTCGGCGATCTCGAGGCCGACCGTGCCCTGGCCTTCCACCACGTCGGGGTGGTCATAGGGCGGGATCAAGACCAGCCCTTCCTCGCGCGTAAAGCGCTGGGCGCGCTCCAGCTGCTCGGGCGAGCGGATCTTGCCGGCGAGGACCACCTCACCGCCGAGCTTCTGGATCCCGTCGATCTTGATGCGGGGAGCGGACTCGGGCATCACGATGACGGCGCGCACGCCGAAATGCCGGGCCGCGAACGCGATCGCGAGGCCGTGGTTGCCCGAGGAGCTGGTGACGAATCCCCGCGCGCGATCGGCGGGCAAGAGTCGAGAGGCGGCGGTGAAGGCGCCGCGGATCTTGAAGGCCCCCATCGGCTGGCGCTGCTCCGCCTTGAGCCGCACCGGGTGGCCGGTGATGCGCGCCAGGAAGGGCGCGTCGAGGAGGGGCGCACGTACGGCGACGCCTGCCAGCGCCGTGGCCGCCGCGCGGACCCCCTCCGCAGTCACTCTTCCTCGCCTGCAGGTGCACCGGCGGCGGCTTCCACCTCGTCGCCCTCTTCCTTCACCACGCGCGCGACGTCCACCACCAGGTCGCCGGCATCGAGGTTCATCACGCGCACGCCCTGCGTATTCCGCCCGATGACGCGGATGCCATCCACCGGGGAGCGGATGATGACGCCGTGGCGGGTGATGAGCATCAGCTCGTCCTCCGGCAGCACTTCCTTGAGCGCCACCAGCACGCCGGTCTTGTCGGTGACCTGGAAGGTGATGATCCCCTTCCCGCCCCGCCGCTGGACCCGGTATTCGCCCAGCTCCGTGCGCTTGCCGTACCCCTTCGAGGAGACGACCAGCAGGGTCGAGTCGCGCCGGACCACGACCATCCCGATCATCGCGTCCTTCTTCTCGAGCTCGATCCCCTTCACCCCGGCGGTGGCGCGCCCCATCTCGCGCACGTCGCTCTGGTGGAACCGGATCGACATCCCCTCACGGGTGGCGAGCACCACGTCGCTCTGCGCGTCGCACGGCTGCACATCGATGAGCTCGTCGCCGTCGTCGATGTTGATGGCGCGGATGCCGTTGGAGCGGACGTTGCCGTACTCGCTGAGCGCCGTCTTCTTCACGGTGCCCAGGCGGGTGGCGAACATCAGCCACGTATCGGGGGCCTGGAAGTCGCGCACCGGCACCAGCGCGGCGACCTTCTCTTCGGGACGGATCGCGATGCAGTTGACCACCGGCTTGCCGCGCGCCGCGCGCGAGGCCTGCGGGATCTCGTGCACCTTGAGCCAGTAGACCTGCCCGGTGTTGGTGAAGAACATCAGGTAGTCGTGGGTCGAGGCGATGAAGAGGTGCTCCACCCAATCGTCCTCTTTCGTCCCCATGCCGGCCACGCCCCGGCCGCCGCGCCGCTGCTTGCGGTAGGCGCTCACGGGGATCCGCTTGACGTAGCCGGTATTGGAGAGGGTGATCACCATGTCTTCTTCGGCGATCAGGTCCTCGACCGAGAACTCGCCCTGGTCGGCCACGATCTCGGTGCGCCGCTCGTCCCCGTAGGTCTTGGAGACCTCGGTCATCTCGGCCTTGAGGATGGCGGCGCGCTTCTCCTTGCTGGCCAGGATGCTCTTGAGCTCCTTGATGGTGGCCCGGACCTCCTTGAGCTCGGCCTCGAGCTTGTCGATCTCGAGCCCGGTGAGCTTGGCCAGCCGCATGTTGAGGATGGCCTCGGTCTGCTTCTCCGTGAGGCCGAACCGCTTCTGCAGCTTCAGATCCGCTTCCGTCGTGTCCTTGGACTTGCGGATGATCTTGATCACTTCGTCGATGTTGTCGACGGCGATCTTGAGCCCTTCGAGGATGTGGGCGCGCGCCAGGGCCGCGTCGAGGTCGAACTGCGTCCGGCGGACGATGACCTCGTGGCGGTGGGCCACGAACTTCGCGATCAGCTCCTTCAAGTTCATGACCTTCGGGGCGCCGTTGTCGAGCGCCAGCATGATCACGCCGAAGGTCGCCTGCATCGCGGTGTGCTTGTAGAGCTGGTTCAGCACCACGTTGGGGATCGCGTCGCGCTTGAGCTCGATGACGATGCGCATCCCGTCGCGGTCGGACTCGTCGCGGATGGCGCTGATCCCCTCGAGCCGCTTCTCGATGGCCTGCTCGGCGATGGCCCGGACCAGGTTCTCCTTGTTGACCTGGTAGGGGATCTCGGTCACGACGATCTGGCTCTTGCCGGTCGACTCCTTCTCCTCGATCTGCGCGCGGGCGCGCATGATCACCTTGCCGCGGCCCGTCTCGTACGCCTCCTTGATCCCCTCTCGGCCGTAGATGAACCCGCCCGTGGGGAAGTCGGGGCCCTTGATGATCTTGCGGAGGTCGGTGATGGAGCAGTCGGCGTTGTCGACCAGGTGCTCGACCGCCTTGGCCACCTCACGCAGGTTGTGCGGCGGGATGTTGGTGGCCATGCCCACGGCGATGCCGCTGGAGCCGTTCACGAGGAGGTTGGGGACCTTCGACGGCAGGACGGTCGGTTCCTTGAGCCGGTCGTCGAAGTTGGGCTGGAACTCGACGGTGTTCTTGTCGATGTCCTCCAGCATCGTCACCGCGATGGGCGTGAGCCGGGCCTCGGTGTACCGATACGCCGCGGCGCGGTCGCCGTCGACGGAGCCGAAGTTGCCCTGGCCATCGACCAGCGGATACCGGAGCGAGAAGTCCTGCACCATCCGGACCAGCGCGTCATACACCGACAGGTCGCCGTGCGGGTGGTACTTGCCGAGCACGTCGCCGACGACCGTCGCGCACTTCTTGAACGGGCGCCCCGGCATCAGGCCGAGTTCGCTCATCGAGTAGAGGATGCGGCGGTGCACCGGCTTGAGGCCGTCGCGCACGTCGGGGAGGGCGCGCGAGACGATGACGCTCATCGAGTAATTGATGAACGATTGCCGCAGTTCTTCGTCGATGAGGCGCGGGACGATCCGTTCGCGGGCGTTCGGAGCGGTCATTGCGGGTCCGGAATGTGGTGCGGATGGGGCCGCCCGGCCGGGCGGCACTTGACCCCCTAAATATAGCCGCCCCGAGGGTGGAAATCCACCTCGGAGTGCCTCTGTAAATTGTTACTGGACAATGACTTAGGTTGGCGAAATCGAGGTAACGAATTGCGGTGCGCGGAAACCCCAAAACCCCGAAGTCGGGCACTATCCTCAGCCATCCTGGCAACACCGCATCTGCCGATACCACCACAAGAACACTCTTTGGGGTTTGGGGGTTTCCTCGCTATGCCCTTCGCCTGGACCGGACCCTGATCTTCGGCAGGCGGAACTTCGGCCACCGGAAGCGCGGGCGCCGGAGCGGCATCAGCCTCAGCGGTAACACCGACCTCGCACCGACGGTGCCGAAGATGGTGCCACCGGCCGTCGCGAGGGCGATGCTTCCGAAGCGAGTGTCGGTCGCGTCCGCGACCTGCATCGCCGTGAGCGCTCCCCCTCTCCCTCCAGGAGGCGGGGCCGGAGGGAGAGGTCTGTGTGGAATGACAAGGGCGCGGGTGGCCACCCGCGCTCTCGTACGCATCCGCATCTATATGGTAACGGCCAAGGGGGGCCGGAGGTGATCGTATTGGGTAACGCGTGTTGGGTATTGCTATCCCCGCTATCCCCGGGGTCAGTTCTGCATCCTGGGCTCAGTGCGCCTAAGGAGCACCGTGCCCACGGCCAGCAGGTCCGGGCGCAGGGGAGGATCGACGCGCCCCAGCACCGTTCCATCAGGGGCCAGGACGAGATAGCCGGGGGTCGGCTCGAAGCGCGTGATCATCACCATGTCCGTATGATGCGAGGCTCCCCCCTTTGGTTGCGTGACGGAGTCCAAAGGCGCTTGAGGCGCGAGAGGCGCGTGATGGGCTACGGGCGGAGCCGAACCTCGAGCCGCTGCTGGCTTTGCGGTGCTTCATTATATGTAGCGTGCCGATGATGGTTCAGTGATGATCTAAGCGGCCGATGTTAGTGGGCCAGTGGGCCAGTGGGCCAGTGGGCCGGGGTCAGAAAAGACACACGCATCATTTGTTTCAGGTTGGGTCATCCGTGGCCGACTGGCCGACCTCCAGCCAACCCTTTTCACCGCCAGCGGTTCTACGGTTGTGCCAGGCGGATGCTGACCCAGACCTGACGGAGCTCGAGTGGACGAACGGCAATTGATCGATGGCGTCCTGTCGGGCGACCCTGCGGCGGAACGACTCTTCTACGACCGCCATCTTGACCGGGTCTGGCGCCTGGCCTATCGCCTCACCGGCGATGGCGATCTGGCCCAGGACGTGGTGCAGGAGACCTTCGTCCGGGCCTTCAGCAAGCTTGACACGTTCCGGGGAGAATCGGCGCTTGCGACGTGGGTCACCGCGGTGGCGACCACCACTGCCCTGAATGCGCTGCGGAAGGTGAAACGCTTCCGCGGTCACGTGGCCCTCGAAGATGCGCACCACCTGGCCCAGCCGGGTCGGCGCTCGGAGCCGGACCTCAAGCGACGGATGGCAGAGGCGATCGCGGCCCTGCCGGTGGGCTATCGGACGGTGTTCACGATGCACGACGTCGAAGGCTATACCCACGAGGAGATCGGCATCGCCCTGGGCGTGCAGACCGGGACCTCGAAGGCCCAGTTGTTCCGCGCACGCGCCCGCCTGCGCAAGGCGCTTGCCGATTTCGCAGGAGAATGGATCGCATGACCGACGACCCGAAGGACGAACCCGTGCTCAGCCCCCGACTGCTCAATGCGGCGCGCGCGCACCTCGAGCCTCCGGCCCCTCCGGCCGAATAGCTCTGGCAGCGGATCCAGACGGCGAGGCGCCGAGGCGCCGAGACGGCGAGGTGGAAGCGGCCGCGGGTGTGGGTCCCCATCGCCATTGCCGCCACGCTGATCATCGGCATCGGGCTCGGCCGACTCTGGATCCCGATCAGTACGATCGTGAAGGGTCGCATCGCCACCACCCCCGATCCGAGCGTGACCGGCAACAAGGAAGATCTCTTCGCCCGCTACGCTGCCGAGCAGACCCTCGGCCAGGCGGAAGTGTTGCTGACGCAGTTCCGGGCCGATGCCGCCGGCGGCACCCCGGCCGCGACGAGCCCGGCCGACGCGCGAAAGCTGCTGCTTGCCACCCGGCTGTTGCTGGACTCGCCGTCGCTCACCGAGCCGCGGCTCCGCGGCCTGCTCGAAGATCTCGAGCTGGTGCTGGCCCAGATCGCCGCGGGGTCGACCCAGAAGGAAGACCGTGACGTGATCACCGATGGACTCGAACGGCGCGACGTGCTGCCGCGGCTCCGTGCCGCGATGCCCGTCGGGACCGGTGTACAGATCCCAGGAGCTCTCTGACCATGAAGACCATTGCCCTGTTTCTCGCGCTGACCGCCATCGGCCATCGACCGCTCGGCATCGTTGCAGCACCACGCACCACGCACCCCGCACCACGCACCTTCGTCGACCCGGAACAAGGGACACCGGCCGATTCCCTGCATCGTGCGGGGCAGGCGGCGCTCAACCGCGGCGACTACCAGAAGGCGGTCGACACCTACCGCGAGCTCCGGCGGCGCTTTCCCCGTTCGACCCGAGCGGGCGACGGGCTCTACTGGGAGGCGTTCGCGCTCTACCGCCTCGGCGGGACCACCAATCTCCGAGTGGCGCGTGAGCGCCTGCGGACGCAGGAGCTGGATTTCCCGCGGGCGGCCACCCAGCGTGATGCCGGTTCGCTTCGGGTCCGGGTCGAACGGGACCTCGCCCGCGTGGGTGATTCCGAAGCGCAGGCGTGGCTCGATTCGCAGGGGGCGATCGCCGAGGCGTCCGCCGACGAAGCGGTGATCACCGATGCCGCGCCCGCCACCGCCGCCCGCGGTGCTGCCTCCTCTCGCGCGGCGTCGGCGGCGGCGGCGGCGAGTGCCCGGGCGGCCCGTGACGGGGCCCGCGCGGCCCGTCCGGCGATCGCCGGGGCCCACGCCGGTCGGCACAGTGGGGAGGACGAGACCGCCCCCGCCGGCTGCGATCAGGCCAAGTATGACGAGCAGATGATGGCGGTGCAGGCGCTGATGACGATGGACCGCGAGCGCTCGGTGCCGATCCTGAAGAAGGTGATGGCGCGGCGGGACGCTTGCAGCGCTGCGCTCCGCCGCCAGGCGGTGTTCATCCTGGGCCAGCAGGCGGGGGACGACGAGTCCGTGGCGCCGATGATGCTCGACGTGGTGCGGAACGACCCCGATCACGAGGTCCAGAAGATGGCGCTCTTCGCCCTCGGGCAGACCCGCGATCCCCAGGCGATCCCGGCCCTGTCGGAGATCCTCAAGACCAGCACCGACCGGGAGCTGCAGCAGGGCGCGCTCTTCGCCCTGAGCCAGAGCGACGACCCGCGCGGGGTGCAGATCCTGCGCGACTTCGTCCAGCGCCCCGGGGTCTCGGACGACATGCTCGGTCAGGCAGTGCTCTGGCTGGGGCAGAAGGGGGGCGCGGAAGCCGCCTTCCTGCGACGGGTCTACCCGACCCTGCATTCCCAGCAGGCGAAACAGATGGTGATGATGACCCTCGCCCAGACCGGGGACTCCGAGAACGCCCAGTGGCTGATGGAACGGGTCCTCGACAAGAACGAGGATATGGACACCAGGAAGAGCGCGCTCTTCTTCGTCGGGACCCAAAGCGACGCCGTGAACGTCCGGCAGATCGTGGGACTCTATTCTCCCACCCTCGACCTGGAGATGCGGAAGCAGATCCTCTTCGTGCTGAGCCAGCGGCGGGAGCCGGCCGCGGTGGACAAGCTGCTCGACATCGCCAAGAACGACCCTGACCGCGACATGCGGAAGCAGGCGGTGTTCTGGCTGGGTCAGTCGGGCGACCCGCGGGCGGCGGACCTGCTGGAGCGGATGCTGGAGCAGTAGGAGTGCCTGATGCTTGGTGCCGGGTGACCGGTGACCGGTGACCGGTGACCGGCGAAGGAAACCGACAATTCAGCGATGTCACCCCGAGCGGAGCGAGGGACCTGCTCATCACCGGCCAGATACCTCACTTCGTTCGGCCCACCGGGACCCGGAGACCCGACGCACCGCCTTCTTCTGGCTCGGGCAGAGCGGGGATCCACGCGGGCTGCAGCTGTTCGAGGAGGTCCTCGCCGGCCGGTAAGGGTAGAGCCTGAGGGGTGAGGAGTGAGGGGTGAGGAGTTGTCTCACTTCTCACTCCTCCCTGCTTGCTTCCCACACGTTTCATTCCTGAAACGTCACATCTCCTTCACATACCCGGTGCAACCCTTTCGGCCCGACCTCCGTCAGAGGAACAGATCAGTAGCACCCTGTCGTGAACATTCGAGGTCCCCATGCTGACCGCTCTCCTCATCGTTGCGGCCCTGGCCGATACCACACACCCTCGCCGGAAACCGGTCGCGGACCCGAACACCCCCGCGGCGATCCAGGCCGTGCGACTGTCGGCGGCGGTCAAGGTCGACGGGGTCCTGGATGAAGCGATCTGGCAGGGGCCGGGGATCGACCGGTTCATCCAGCGCGAGCCTGCCCAGGACTCCCCCCCGACCGAGCGGACCGTAGTCTGGGTCGCCTTCGACGACGAGGCGCTCTACGTGGCAGCGCGGATGTACGACACCCATCCCGACTCGGTGAAGGCGTTCCTGGCGCGCCGCGACCGGTGGGCGGAGTCGGACCGGTTCAATGTGTACGTCGACTCGTACAACGACGACCGCTCGGGCTTCTTCTTCGGCCTGAACGCCGCGGGCACGCAGTACGACGGCACGATGTACAACGACGAGTGGAGTGACGATTCGTGGGACGGCGTGTGGACCGGGGCGGTGCACCGCGACGCCGAGGGGTGGACGGCGGAGTTCCGGATCCCCTATTCCGAGCTCCGCTTCCGCGCCGCCGACCAGCAGACCTGGGGCATCAACTTCAACCGCTTCATCGCCCGGAAGAATGAGCGGGACTATGTGGTGTTCACGCCGCGGAATGGGAGCGGCTACGTGTCGCGCTTCCCGGACCTCGTGGGGCTGCAGGGGCTCAACCCGCCCCGCCGCCTGGCGGTGATCCCATACGTCACCACGCGCACCACCTTCGCGCCGTCCGTGGCGGGCGATCCCTTCTTCGACGGCAGCTCGGCCGAGATGACGGTGGGGGCCGACGCCAAGGTCGGGATCGGGAGCAACCTGACCCTCGACGCCACCATCAACCCCGACTTCGGGCAGGTGGAGGTGGATCCGGCGTTCGTGAACCTGAGCGACGCGGAGTTCGTCTTCCAGGAGAAGCGCCCCTTCTTCGTGGAAGGGTCGAACACCTTCAGATTCGGGTTCGGCGGCGCCAACAATTTCTGGGGATTCAACTGGGGCGGCGCGAGCTTCTTCTACAGCCGCCGCGTCGGACGCACCCCCCGGGGTGGGGCGACCGCGGACTTCGTGGACTCCCCCGACGGGACCCGCATCCTGGGCGCGGCCAAGCTCACCGGCAAGGTGTTCGGCACCGCCAACCTCGGCGTCCTCACCTCGCTCACGCGCCGCGAGTACGCGCAGACCAGTACCGCAGATGTCCGCGGCGAGACCGAGGTCGAGCCCCTCGCCTCCTACACGGTGGCGCGGCTGCAGAACGAGTTCCACAGCGGGCGCCAGGGCCTCGGCCTGATCGCGACCTTCGCGGGCCGCTCGTTCGACAACGACGCCCTCAAGGACGTGGTCAACAGCTCCTCGCTCGGCCTCGGCGTGGACGGGTGGGTGACCCTCGACCACGACGCGAAGTGGGTCCTGACCGGGTGGACCGGGTTCACCAACATCAACGGCACCGCCGACCGGATCGCCGCGGTACAGCGCGGGAGTGTGCACTACTTCCAGCGCCCTGACGCCACCGAGGTGAGCTACGACCCGACCCGCACCTCGCTCTCGGGGTGGGCGTCGCGGGTGCTGCTCAACAAGCAGAAGGGGAACTGGACTTTCAACGCAGCGGCCGCGGCGATCAGCCCCGGCTTCGACCAGAACGACCTGGGTCTCAACTCGCGCGCCGACCTGCTCAACGCCCACATGGTGGTGGGGTACAAGTGGACCACCCCGTCGTCCTGGTACCAGTCCGCCCGCACCGACGGGGGCAGCTACCAGACGCGCGATTTCGCCTGGAACACCACATCGGTCGGCTACTTCGACATGGGATTCATCGAGTTCAAGAACTATTACAGCGTCAACTGGAGCCTCTTCTACTCACCGTCGACGCTCAACAACCGCCTCACCCGCGGTGGGCCGATGCTCCGCTCTCCCCGGTCGCTGAGCTGGAACCTCAATTTCGGCACCGACTCGCGGAAGCGGCTCAGCGCCAGCACCTACGTGTCGCACGAGGGCACCCTCGCGGGGCTGCACGACGACAGCTGGAGCACCGGGGCCTTCCTCGAATACCGTCCGAGCACCAGCCTGAGCCTCTCGGCAGGGCCGGACCTGAGCCTCAACCAGACGGCGTACCAGAACATCGGTCGCTATGACGACGCGACCGCCACCGAGACCTACGGCAGCCGATACCTCTTCGGCGACCTGGACCAGACCACCCTCTCAGCCAACATCCGGGCTAATTGGATCTTCTCGCCCCGGCTCTCGCTCGAAGTGTTCGCCCAGCCCTTCGTCTCGAGCGGCAACTTCACCCAGATCCGCGCGCTGAGCCGGGCCGGCGCCGAGGACCTCCTGGCCTTTGGGCAGGATGGCGCTTCCACGCAGACCGACGTGGCGGGCGACATCACCGTGGACGCGGACGGGGCCGGGCCGGCGCCGAGCTACAACGTCGGGAACCCCGACTTCACCTTTGCCTCGCTCCGGGGCAACGCCGTGGTGCGGTGGGAGTACGTCCCGGGGGCGACGATCTTCCTCGTCTGGACACAGGACCGCGCCTACGGCGACAGCGAGGGGGCTTTCCAGCCCCGGAACTCGTTCCGCAACCTCTTCGACCAGAAGGCGCGGAACATCTTTGCGGTGAAGGGGACGTACTACTGGAGGCCGTGAGCCCTCCCCTCCGGGGAGGAGGTAGGAAGAGATGAAGGTAGGAAGGTAGGAAGAGGCCCCCGTGCGGGTCCTGCTTCCTACCCTCCTACCTTCCTCCCTTCTCACCCCCCTCCGTCCGACCTACCTTCTGACATGCGCCACCCCTTCCTCCCCGCCCTCCCCTCGCTCTCGCTCGGGGCATGCCTCTGCCTGGCCTCCTGCGCCCCGCGGAAGCAGCTCCCGCCGCCGGTGTACGACCTCGTGGCCGCGGCCGACACGGTCCGCCTCTCCGACACCGAGATCGCTGACGCGATCTGGCTCGGCGGTGACCGCTGGGCCCTCCTCGCCCCGCAGGCCAAGACGGTGCGGATCATCGACTTCGCCACCCGGCGCGCGCAGGCGCTGGGGCGGCCGGGCAAGGACTACCTCGAGCCGTTCGCACTCTTCCGTGCCGGGGACACCCTCTACGTCGACGACTGGGGGAAGCGCCGAGTCACCGGCTGGTCGCTCGCCGGTGCAATGGTCTCATCACTCGAGGCCCCGGCACCCTTCCGCGGCGCCTTGCCGCGGGGACGCGATGCCGCGGGAGGGTGGTACGCCGAGTTGCGGCCGTTCCCGGGAGCGGATGGGAGCGGCAACCTCGATTCGGGAGTGGTGGTCCGCTGGAAGGAGGGCGCCACGAGCGACACCGTCCTGCGCCTCGCTCCCTATCAGCTCGAGCGGGTGACCCGGAATGGCGGGAGCCGGTACGAACGGCTCGTCTTCAGCGGTGTCGACCAATGGGGAGTGCGGCCGGAGGGGACGGTCTGGATCGCGCGGGTGATCCAGAACCTGCTCGAGACCTGCGCCCCCGCGCACGGAGACTGCGTGCGCGGGCCCCCGCTCCCGGACCAGGTGCTCGAAGTCACGATCCAGGACCGCGACTATTTCCTGCAGGCCTTCCCCGCGGACCAACGCTCCCTCACCGAGGGGATCCCGTTCGCGATCGTGAAGCCGCCGTTCGAACACGCCTTCACGGCGGCGGATGGGGGGATCTGGCTCGAGCGGAGCCGGATGCTCACTGACAGCACGCGGAGCTACCGGTCTCTCCGCCCGGACGGCACCGCGCGGATGGAGGTCCGGATCAAGAACGCCCAGCGGATCCTCGGCGCCGACCCGGACCACCTGCTGGCGATCGACCCGCTGGTGCCGGGCCCCGGACATCGGGTGCTCAGGTATGCGACGCCGGTGGTGGTGGATACGGCGACGACGAATCCGTAGTCAAGATCGGGACCGTCCCGAGGCTTGTCCTGAGCGCAGCGAAGGAAGCGCCAGCGACGAAGGACCTGGCTTGACGAGCTAGGTCCTTCGCTTTTCCGCCTCACCCCCCGACCCCCTCTCCACATACGTGGAGAGGGGGAGTTCTCACGACCGTGCGTCCTCCTCGAACGGGGGCTTCGCAGGCTCCGGCTGTTTCCGCCCTTGTTCGTACCAGCGGCGGGTGATCTCGCCGGCAAGCTCCCGGTTGCCGAGGCCGAAGGCGAGCCCGGTGGCGAGCGCGATGGAGCCGAGGATCAGGGTGAAGGCGGTAGTGACGATCTCGGGGGCGACGCCGACCTGCTGGATCGCCATGAACACCGCGATGAGGACCACCGCCGCCTTGGCCAGCTTGGCGAGGGTGTTCACCCCTTCGACCGTTCCCGCCGACGCGAGGATGACGCCACGGAGGAACTCACCGAGGATGATCCCGAGGATGATGATGACGATGCCGGCCACGAGGGTCGGGATGAAGTTCAGCATCATCACGAACATCTCGCTCAGCCGGTCGAGCCCGAAGGCGGCGCTCGACAGGAAGATCACCATCAGCATCACGAGCCAGAAGATGAGGCGGCCGACGGCCCGGACGGGATCGATGCCCCGACCGGTGGCACGTCCGATCGGGCCGCTCAATCCGCTCTCGCGGGCGGTCCGGTTGAAGTCGAGCCGGTCGAGGACACTGTCGATGAAGCGTTCGATCTGGCGCGCCAGGAGGTATCCGGCGAGCAGGATGGCGAGCGCCACGACGGCGGCAGGCACGATGCCGCCGAGGGAGGTGAGGCTTTCGCGGAGCCGGGCCAGGAGTTCGTTCATGGGGAGACCTCGATGACGAGCTTGCCCGCCTGGGATCCGGCGGAGAGTCGGTGGAACGCGTCGAGCGCGTGCGCGAGCGGCACCGTGGAATCGACGACCGGCCGGAGGAGTCCCTGCGCGGCCAGCGCGGCGACCGTGCGGTATTCTGCGTGGCTACCCATCGTGGAGCCGAGGATGCTCCACTGGTGCCAGAAGAGCCGGCGGAGGTCGAATCCGGCCTCGGGCCCGCTGGTGGCGCCGCACACGACCACTCGACCGCCGCGCGCCAGGCAGCGGAGGGTGCGGTCCCAGGTGACCTGCCCGACGCTGTCGACGACGACCGGACACCCTGAGCGCCCGGTCAGTTCCTTCACGCGGGCCACGACATCTTCGGTCGCGTGATCGATGACCTCATCGGCGCCGAGTCGGCGCGCGAGCGCCAGCTTCTCGGTGGTGGAACTCGTCGCGATGACGCGGGCACCGAGGTGTTTGGCGATCCCGATGCAGGCCTGCGCGACCCCGCCGCCGGCACCCCAGATGAGGACCGTTTCGCCCGCGCGGAGGCGGGCGCGGGTGAGCAGCATCCGCCAGGCGGTCAGCGCCGCGAGCGAGAAGGCGGCGCTCTCGGCCCATGACCATCCGGCGGGACGGGGGGCGAGATTGGCGGCCGGCACGGCGACGACCTCGGCGATGGTACCGGGAAGGTGTTCGCCGAGGATGCCGAAGCGGTCGCAGAACGGCTCGTCGCCGGCGCGACAGGCAGGGCAATCGCCGCAGCTCACGCCCGGATCGAACATCACTTCATCGCCGATCGCCACACCGGTGACGCCGGCGCCCACGGCGCTCACCACGCCGGCGCCGTCGGCGCCGACGATGTGTGGCAGCACCGGGGCACCGCCGGGTACGCCGGCCGCGACAAAGAGATCGAGGCGATTGAGAGCGGCGGCCCGGACCCGAACGTGCACCCACCCCGGCGCGGGAGGCGCGGGGGTGGGGATGTCGACCAACTGGAGGCGGTCGAGACCGCCGGGTGCGACGAGGACGAGGGCGCGCATCGAGGGACCCGACCCGCGCCGGATGGCTAGAAAGTGGGGAAGGCCAGGGTCTCGCTCACGGGGGTGCGGACCGCCGTGGGGGTGCTTCCCGTCGCGATCGTCTGGACGTAGAGCACCGTCTTGGTCCTCTGGTTGCGGACATTCTCGAGCGGCTCGGTCGTCACGTAGGCCAGCGAGTTCCCGTCACGCGAGACCCCGAAGGCAGTGATCGGGTACGGTGTCACGGCGAGCACCGTCCGGACGTTGGTACCTTGTGCGATCCGGATGATCTGAAATCCCCGGTCGTGGTCCGCCTCGACGAGTGTCACCATGTCGCCATTGGGGAGCCAGCGCACCTGCAGCTCCTTGTCCGGGGTCGCGGTGACGTTCCGCGGCGCGCTCCCCGCGATGTCCATCACGTAGGCATCCGGCTTCCGGTCCTTGGTGCCGATGAAGGCGACCCAATGCCCATCGGGCGAGACGACCGGCGACTCGGCGTTGGCGGGGGGCACCGTGAGGACGCGGCGGCCTGTGCCGTCCACGTTGATGATCGCCAGCTGGTCCCCTTCCCGGCGGGTGGTGACCGTGAAGAGGATCCGCAGTCCGTCCGGAGTCCACGAGGGCGTGGTCTCGGGGAGGGTGTCGGTCGTCAGCGCGCGGGCGTTCCGTCCGTCGGCGTCCGCGAGCCAGAGATCGTAGTTCTTTCCGTCGGCGGTCACGCTGAACACGATGCGTCGCCGGTCGGGCGAGAGTGCCGGCGCAAAGAGCCGGCGTGTGTCGGTGTAGAGCGGGAGCACCGAGTCGGGATGCGCCAGGCTGATCTGGTAGATCCCCGGGGTCCCGCGGAGCTTGCGGTCGGAAGTGAGGATGATGTCACCACTGACCACGGCGTCGATGGTGTCGGCCCGCCCCCATGTGGCGCCGGCGACGATCATCGCACGCCCGGGCGCGAGGGCCTCGAACTTCCCCGTGGCGCTCACCCGTACCACTTCGGGGCGGTCGCTGGTCCAGGTCAGGTCGGGGGCGGGACCGAAATCGGTCCCCTGCTCGTCCTTGAGGTGCGCGGCCATCGTGAGCGTCTCGCCGCTCTTCATGCCGATCCGGTCCTGCGCCATGACCACCACGCCAGGGACGACATTGATGGTCCAGACTTTCGGCTCATAGCCGCGGACGGTCAGGAGCAGTGTCGTGGTGCCTTGGCGCTTGCCCGTGACCCGCCCGGTCGCGACATCGTAGCTTGCGACGTTCGAGTCGGACACGGACCACCGGAGCGGGGCCTCGGGAATGGGTGTAGAGTCGGCAGCTTCGGCCACCCCCTTCACCGCGCGGTAGCCGTGGATCGGCACGATGACGGGGCCGTCCGCGGGCGCGGGCGAGAGGGTGAAGTAGGCGATCAGACGGTGCACCGTCACCGGGACCCGGACCTCCTGGAAGTAGCCGGTCACGATGACCTCGACCTGCCCGGGGCTCCGCGCCTGCATCACGCCGGTCGGACCGACCTGCACGATGTTGGGATTGGTCGAGGTGAAGGTCAGCCCCGCCTCGAGCCGCCGGCTGTTCTGGGACGGCACCACCACCCGGACCGTATCGATCTCGTCGGGCGAAAGGCCGATCGACTTCCGCTGCATCTCGAACGCCACCGCGCTCACCTGGACCGGAGCGGTGGTGCTGAGCCCGTTGGCGAGCCGAGCCTCGATGGTGCCGCCGCCGGCCGCGAGGCCGACGACCACGCCGTTGATCGAGTCACTGATGGAGATCGCGCCGGGCGCGAGGCTCCGCCAGATCGCGGACACCGGTCCCAGCGAGCTCCCGTCGGGGGCGATCGCCTTGGCGATCAGGCGCTGGCTCTCGCTCGGCACGAGGTAGATCGTGGCCGGGTCGATGATGATCCGACTGGTGTTGGCCGGGGCGGCGGGCAAGGTCCCCCCGACGCTCGGCGCCCCTCCGCCCACAGCGCCCGCGCTGCCGGAGACCGTCACCGGCACGGTGACGGAACGGGTCCCCGCGCGCACTTCGACATTGGTGCTTCCGGCCGCGCGGCCGACGACCGCGCCATCGGCGTCGACGCTCGCGATCGCAGGCGCGGTGCTGCGATAGGTGAAGCGGGCCGTCGGGATGACGTTGCCGCTCCGGTCGAAGGCGGCGGGAAAGAGCGACTTCCGCTCACCGACACGCAGCGTGAGATTCTCGGGCGACACCTGCAGCTCGCTCACCGCCTGGGCGGCGGCGGCGCTGGCCAGCAGAGTGAGGACGCCCGCGACGGTCACGAGTCGGCGAAGCAGAAGCATGGCGAGCACCTGATCAAGAATTGGGAAGGCCGGAAATGGGCCGCCAGAAATATGCGCCGGGACCTGACCCCATGCAACCTGTTGTCAGGCAATGACATGGGGCGCAGACAGGGCCCGCGGGGGGGGGGAGCGCTCACCGAGGAGCCTCCCAGCCGCCCCACTATATAATGTAGAGGCAGCGCGAAGACCCACTTCCTGGGACCTAAGTTGTTATCGAACAACAAGTTACATTGGTGGAGCCCACCTGGGGCCCCAGGACCTGTCGGGGAGGTGGAGACCAGGACGCAGACCGGTCGATCCTCCACCGCTTGCAGAACCGAACTCGTCGTGCAACTTATATCACGGACATATATGGGCGCGGGGATGCCCGTCACCATTGCGGCGGGGCACGCCGCAGTCACTCGGAGGGCGGAATGATGGCCGAGCTGAACGAGATGGATATGGGGTGGTCGGGAGCGGGGTGGATGGATCCGGCGCCGATGTCGAGCACGCCCGAACCGGCGCCCGTGCCGGCCTGGACCCCGATGGCCGAACCGGCGAGGAAGCCCGCGGCCAAGAAGAAGGCGGCAAGGAAACCCGCCAAGAAGAAGGCGGCCAAAAAGAAGGTCGCCAAGAAGAGCGCG
The DNA here is from genome assembly GCA_031365045.1 of Gemmatimonadota bacterium. Classification (GTDB taxonomy): domain Bacteria; phylum Gemmatimonadota; class Gemmatimonadetes; order Gemmatimonadales; family GWC2-71-9; genus CAMLHU01. The sequence goes on from JANLXK010000506.1 coordinate 18,916, forward strand.
CGGAAGCCCGCCAAGAAGAAGGCGGCCAAGAAGAAGGCCGCCAAGCGGAAGCCCGCGAAGAAGGCCGCCAAGAAGAAGGGCGGCAAGAAGAAGCGGCGCTGAAGCGCATACCATACGGGCAGGGGGCGCGGACCACCGCGCCCCTCGCTACTCCCCGACCTGACCCCGATGCGATCCTTCCTGCCCTGTCCCTCCCTGTCCCTGCAACTCCGCGTTCGTTGGCGCGGCTTGCTCGCGAGCGGCGTCCTGGCGCTGGCCGCGTGCAGTCCGCCCACCAAGGACCGGATCGCGCTCGTCGGGGTGAACGTCTTCGACGGCACGGATGGTCCGACGCTGGAAGACCAGGTCATCATCATCCGGGGCACCAAGATCGAGAGCATCTCGCCCCGGGTCGGCTTTTCCATTCCGCGCACCGCGGAGGCCATCGACCTCACGGGGAAGTGGGTGATCCCCGGGCTGATCGATGCGCACGTCCACGTCGACCGGTGGTCGCTCCCGCGGTTCCTCGCCTTCGGCGTGACCAGCGTCCGTGACCTGCACCATCAGCAGGACTCCATCCTGGCGCTGCGCGAGGAAGCGGCACTGGGATCGATCCGCACCCCCCGGCTCTTCATCGCCGGGGCGATGATCGACGGCGAGCCGGCGTCGGTCCCCGGCGCCACCGGCGTCGCCGATGCCAACGCGGCCCGCCGTGCGGTGGACGAGCGCGCGGTCGCCAACATCCCGGTCGTGAAGACCTACACCCGCGTCACCCCGCCCCTCCTCAAGGCGATCGTCGACGAGGCCACTTCCCTCAACCTCCCGGTGACGGCCCACCTCGGCCTGACCGACGCGGTCTCGGCGGCGAAGCTCGGGGTGCACAGCATCGAGCACCTCACCGGCGTCCCCGAGGCGATCGGTCCGGCCGACAAGTACTACGCCGCGCACCGAAAGAGTTTCTTCGAGGGGTGGAACCTGACCGAGCGCGCGTGGGCGGGACTCGACTCGACTTCCCTCGCCCGCGTGGCCGGGCAGCTGGCCGAGCTCCACGTCACCCTCGTCCCGACCCTGGTGCTGCTCGACACCTGGAGCCGGCTGGATGACCCGTCGGTGACCACCGGGGCCGACCTGGCCTACGTCCCCCAGCGGATCAAGGAGGAGTGGGACCTCCCGAACTTCATCGCCGGCGCCGGCTGGGACGCCGCGACCCTGACCGCCTTCCGCGCCGGCCGCGCCAACCAGGATCTCTTCCTGCGTGAATTCCGCGGCGCCGGTGGGATCATCGTAGCAGGGACCGACGCGTCGAACCCGATGATCATCCCCGGCGCGAGCCTCCACCAGGAACTCTCGCTGCTGGTCCAGGCCGGGCTCTCGCCCTCGGACGCGCTCCTTGCGGCCACCGGGCGTGCCGCGGCACTGCTCGGCGCCGACTCGATCGGCGTGCTCGCCGCCGGCAAGGTGGCCGATCTCGTGGTGCTCGATGGCGACCCACGCTCCGACATCGCCAACACCCGGAAGATCCTCCGGGTGATGCTCGGCGGGGTCCAGATGCCGCGCGACTCGCTCGATCGGGTCGCACGGCAGTGAGCCTCGTCCGGCTCGTCCTCGCGGCCCTCGCGGTAACAGCATGGTTCGTCGCATGGGTGTTCGCGGCGCGGCGACTCCGACCTGACCCTCGGCCCCCCCGGTTCCGTTTCGAAGTGGTCGAAGCGATCCTCCTGACCATGTTCGGGGCGCTCTGGTTCGCCTCGCTCGGCCACGGTGCCTGGTGGGTGCTCTTCGCCGTGATCGGCCTGATGATCGAAGGGCCCGTCCGGCAACGCCACCGCAGCGAGCTCCCGGCCGAGCCCGCCCCGTGGCGTCCCCTGCTCCTCGGCACCCTCCGCGTCCTCGGCGCCGGCGCCATCCTCTCGCTCCTCCTGTGAATCAACGGCTGGCGGAATGGGCGCGGGGGCGGCGCACGCGCCCCGCGCTCCTCGTGCGCGCGATGCTCAGCACGGCGGAGCCCGGTGACACCGAGCTGAAGGCGTCGCTCGCCGGCTCGCTCGCCGCCGCGCCCTGTGCGCCCGAGCTCGTCGCACTGGCCTGGCGGGCGATCGAACTGATGGACCTGGGGCCGGCGCCGGATGAGCGGATCGATGCGCTCCTCGTCGCGCTCCAGGCGCCGGCTCCTCCGATGCTCCCCCTGCTGATGCCCACCGGCGCAATGATCATGGACGTCGACGCGGCCCTCCTTGCCGAGGAAGCGCTGGCCCTCCGGGCCCTCACCAAGGCGCGCAGGCTCGACCTCCCCGCGGTCCGGACGCGGCTCGATGCGATGGCGCGCCACGGGCCGGGGCTCGACGGTGCGACCCGGCGGGCATCGGCGCTGCACGGCATCGCCGCCGACGCGGTGCACTACCCCACCGCCGTCGCGAAGCTGGTGGCCGAACTCGCGGCAGTGCAGAAGCGGGACGGGACCTGGGGAGAGCACGATCTCTTCCATGTCGGGCAGGCGCTGCTGGCGGTGGAGCACCCGGAGGCGGAACGAGCGCTCCGGCGGGGAGCCAAAGCGCTCGAGGCGCGTCAAGGGTCGGATGGCGGATTCGGGAGCGAGGAACGGAGCTGGATCGCGTGCCGGTGGCTCGTGCGGATACGCTCGCTCTAGCCGCAGCCCGGCACGCTGTCGTGTTGAACGAACCGTACCGACCCCGCCCAGCGCGGTACCTGTCCTAGATCCACTGGAGCCACTGTGACCGCGGCCGCATTGCAGGCGATCCTGTTGATTTCCGTGTAATGCACCACCAGGACGCCAGATTCGATCGCGGCACTGTCGAGAACGACATCCCGGGAAGGGGTCGGGTACCAGCCGGCCGCGACGTAGACGATCGACGAGTCACCGAAAGCGAGGCGGGGCCCGGTGGTCGGGGGTGGGGCCATGCGGCCCATCACCCTGCTGTAGAGACCGTCCCACTCATGCTGTCCCCGGACGATCCCGACCTCAGGCGATTCGATCACCGATTGATCGGTATAGGCCGTGGGTTGGGCGCGAAGCCTGGACAGGCCAATCGGGCCTTCGCCCGGGGCCACCGGAATGTCGGCAGTACAGGCGACCAGGAACGCCGCGAGGGTGAGGACGAGCAATCGGCTCATGCCTGTAGTGTCGCGTTGCAGGACGCCGCCTGCAAGCCCCCTGTCGGGACTATCTTCTAAACATGCGCTGGACCACCGCCCGGATGGATCAACTCGAACGCGCGATCCGCGATGGCCTCCGCATCTCCCTGATGCGCCGGGGGTCGGAGCATATCGTCGTGGCGCGACGGCTCACCACGGTGGGGTCGCGCGATGCGGTGATCGGCCTGGTGCCGATGACCGGCGCGGAACTCACGTTCGTGCTGGACGATGTCGAGGATTTCCAGTTGCTTGGTTGAGGGTCGTTGGTGAAAGGTCGTTGGTCATTGGTCATTTGCCTTTGATCGCTAGAATTATCTCCTTCACACCCTGCCCCGGTCGAATGCCGCACTCCACCATCGCCTCGACCAATGACCAACGACCAATGACCGCTGCCTCGACCACCCCGATCGCCGTCATCCACCTCGACGAATCCTGCCTTGGCAATGGACAGGAAGGCGCCACCCCCGGGGGTGCCGGTGGGATCATCGAACTCCGCCACGGTGCGGGGATCGAGCGCCGCGACTTCTGGCTGAGCTCCCCCGACACGACCAACAACCGGATGGCGCTGGCCGGGGCGACCGCGCTGCTCCGGATCCTGGCCGCCAAGGGACACCGGTTCCGGCTCCTCGCCATCTCCGACTCACAATATCTGGTGAAAGGGATCCGCGAGTGGCTGCCGGGGTGGGTCGCCAAAGGGTGGCGACGGCAGGCGGGGCCGATCGAGAACCTGGAGATGTGGCAGGAACTGCACGCCGCGCTCCGGCTCCACGACGCCAGCTGGTCGTGGGTGCGGGGACATCAGGGGCACCCGAAGAACGAGTATGCCAACGACCTGGCCGTCCGCGCCGCGAAGGAGCAGACCAGGGGGGACGGCGGCGCGGAGAGCGAATTCGCAGACTGGCTCGCGGCCGAGTGCGCCAGGAAGCGGTATGTGGGGTATGACCCGGACGCGGCGTTCGTCGCGCTCGAGACGAGGCTCCGGGAGGGGGCGCTGATCCCGCTGGCGTTGAAGGAGTAGGGAGTGGGAAGTTGGGAGTGGGGAGTCAGGAGGGGTGCAAGGCAAGGGCCCGTGCAGATCCGCACGGGCCCTTCCATATCAACCCTCCAAACTCCCGACTCCTACTTCAGTCCATATCCCAGACCGAGTCGCACCGCCCACGCCGTACCCGGGTCGCCGTAGAGTTCGCCGGTGAGGCCGAGCCGGGCGGTGGGGATCCAGGTGGCGCCCCCGAAGAGGACGGTGCGGCGGTAATTCCCTTCGATCTTCTGGTCCCGAAGTTGACCGAATCGATTCACGAAATCGACCTGGAAGCGGGGCCGGAGGAAGTTCACTCCCACACCGACATACGGCCGGAGCTTTCCGCGGGCGATGGGCCACCCGTAGGCGAGATCGAGCCCGAACGCGTTGGGCTTGTAGTGGTCGTTCGAGGGCTTGGCGCCTCCGGCACATTCGCTTGCACCGAGAGCGAGCGTGTCCTCCGCGATCTGGGCCTTGGTGCAGGTGATCGGGGCGCGGATCACGCCAAAGGTGGCCGAGCCGCGGACGGAGATGATGCCGGTGGCGACCGGCACCGAACGGGCAAGCGCGACGCTGACCAAGTTGGCCTTCACGTCGTTCACCGTGACCGGGGGGATCCAGCTCAGCTCGAACGAGAAGCCGTCAGCGAGGCCGAAGATGACGCGGGGCCGCGGGAGGACCGTCATCAGGTTGACGTTCTCCGGTGGTTTTCCGGGATTGCAGAACGTCGGCGTCGCTGTGGCGGGATCGATCGTCGAAAGAGTACTGACTTCGAAGAGCACCATTGTGCTGTGCGGGCGGAGCGCCATCGGCGAGGCGGCTCGTCCGAAGGCTGTTGCGACGCCCCGGATGCGAAAGATCTCCGCCTCATTGGAGCTCACTGGCAGGTGGCCCAGAGTGCAGTCGGGACCCTGGGCGGCGAGGGGGGTGGCGCCGGCCAGCAGGGCGAGCGGGATCATCCAGTGACGCATCGGACCTCCGAGGGTTGCTTGACGGCCCCTGTCGTGGTGCCTAACCTCCCACCACTCCCGTGACCGACCTCCACCGACTCTTCCGCCGTCTCGTCGACGGCCTCATCGCCATCGACCCGGCGCGGCTCCATCGCCCGCTCACGGTGGCGGAGATGGTGCGCACCGTGGTGCCGTATCGGACCTCGCGTGCCGCGCTGGGACTCGACTCGAGCGAGGACTACGACCTGCTCATCCTCCGCCTGCTGAGCGGCGAGGGGGGCTACGTCGAGGTCCGGCCCGCGGAGGTCGCCGCGCGCGCGGCGGCGGAACTGGCCGGCACCAATCCTGACCCGGCGCTCTTGAGGGAATTTGGCGGTACCGAGGTCACTCTCGCTACCGCCCGCCTGGCGCAGGCGCTCGGCCCGGGCCCCGACGCCGCCTGGGCGCCCCCGGAAGAAGTCGACAGTGAACAGTCGCTCGAGACGCTCGAGGGAGACGCTGACACCGACGAAGATCCGGGGGTGATGGAGACCGGCCGCGTCCCCTGGACCGTGGACGCCATCACCGGGGGACGTGGCGGGGTCATTCCGCTCCACACCGGAGCGGTGCCCGATGAAGGGACCCGGTGTGGCTACTGCGGCGGCCTCCTGCCAGCGGGGCGCCAGGTGAACTTCTGTCCCCATTGCGGCCAGAGTCAGACCTTCATCCGCTGCAGTGAGTGCGGCAACGAGGTCGAGTTCGGCTGGAAACATTGCGTCGCGTGTGGTGCCGGCGTCGGCGAACTTGACTAAGTCGATCGAAATGACCAGGGAACTTGCCGCCTGCCTCCTGACCGGCCTGCTGCTCGCTGCGTCTCGTCTCGCAGCTCAGGATACCACGACCGCGCGAGCCGACAGCGACCGGAACGTGATCCTGCTCGACATCACGGTGGACCCAAACGTGAACGAGCGACAGGTCGTGTACCTGCAGAAGGGGATCGTGTACCGAGCCTCCTTCTCGCAACCGGGCGTCATCCTCCGGGTGCGATCACGGAAGAACAAACAACTTCCCTTCGTCGTCCCCCTCTCGAATGCACCGGACGCATCAGAGAGCTCCGAGATCGAGATCTATCCTCAATCGGACGGTGACATCGAGCTGACTCCGGTGTTCAATGCCCGGGGGGTCCCGGTGACCTTCCGGCTCTGGCGTGATGTCAGGGCGACCGAGCGGGGGCAACGCGCGGCTGAAGAAGGGTGGTGGGAACTGGGCGTGGACGGGTTGGTGGGTTGGCACGGCGCATTCAACGCCGGGACGGCCGAGTCCTCGGGATCAGGGGCGACGTTCGGTGGGTGCTTGGGCGTCCGCAACGGGCTGGGGCCGCTTGGATTCATCAACGGCTGCATCTTCGGGTTCGAACGATTGAACAGTTCGACCACACCGGGGTTCTTCCTTTTCACCGAACCAGAGATCAGGCTCAGTAACGGCCGCCGGACCGACTCGGGGTGGAAGTTCGAATGGGGGCTGTTGATCCGCTATGCCGCGTTCGGCAGCGAGAACGACGGGGGGAACCTTGGTGGCGGCAACTTGGGCTACGGCGCTTACCTTGCCAGGGACCAGCGGGACCTCGACGGCCTCGGGTGGCGGATCACCCTGATGGGCCGGATGGACGGCGGTGAGCAGGGGACGATCGACGGGTTCGGAGTGGTCACCAAGACCACCCGGATCTGGGCCCCGGCGTTCCAGTTGGGTGTCGGGCGGTACCACTAGTCGTTCTGCAACCCCGACCCGCCGTGCCGCTATCTTTAGCGCATGCCAGCCGCCCGCTCTGACGTCGTATTCCTGAGCGCTGTCCGCACCGGATTCGGTGCGTTCGGCGGCGCCCTGAAAGACCTCTCGGCCACCGACCTGGGCGTCCACGCCGCCCAGGGAGCGCTGGCGCGCGCCGGCCTTCCCGCCGCCCAAGTCGATCACGTCATCGTCGGCAACGCGCTCCAGACCTCGGCTGACGCGATCTACCTCGCCCGCCACGTGGGGCTCCGTGCCGGGTGCCGGATCGAGACCCCCGCCGTGACGGTGAACCGGCTCTGCGGCTCCGGCTTCGAGGCGGTCATCGAAGGGGCGCGCCAGATCCTCCTCGGCGAATCGAAGGTGGTGCTGGTCGGCGGGGCCGAGTCGATGAGCCAGGCACCCCACGTGCTCCGCGGTGCCCGTTGGGGATATCGTTTCGGCCAGACCCCGCCCCTCGAAGACACCCTCTGGGAAGCGTTGCGCGACCCGCAGTGCGGGCGCGCGATGGCGGAGACTGCTGAGGCGCTGGCGGTGGAGCACGGCATCAGCCGAGCTGACTGTGACGCCTATGCGCTCCGGAGCCAGCAGGGTGCGACGGCGGCGTGGAAGGAGGGACGGATGGCCGACGAGGTCATCCCCGTCCCGCTCCGCGACCGGAAGACGAAGCGGGATGTGCCGTGGAGCGAGGACGAGCATCGCCGCCCCGACACCACCGCCGAAGGACTGGCCAAGCTGGCACCGGTGTTCCAGAAGAACGGCGTCGTGACCGCCGGCAATGCCTCCGGGATCAGCGACGGCGCGTCGATGCTGGTGCTTGCGCATGCCGACGTGGCCAAGGCTGCCGGACTGAAGCCGCTCGGCCGCCTGGTGAGCTGGGGCATCGCGGGGGTGGATCCCGGGATCATGGGGATCGGCCCGGTGCCGGCCTCGAAGATCGCGCTGGCCGACGGCGGCCGGTCGCTGTCCCAGATGGACCTGATCGAGATCAATGAGGCCTTCGCCGCCCAGTATCTGGCGGTCGAGAAGAGCCTCGGCCTCGATCGCGCCCGCACCAACGTCGACGGCGGTGCCATCGCGCTGGGACATCCCCTCGCGGCCAGCGGCGCTCGCATCACCACCCACCTGCTCCACGCGCTCCGCCGCGCCAAGAAGCCGTTCGGCCTCGGCGCCGCTTGCATCGGTGGTGGCCAGGGGGCCGCCGTCATCATCGAAGCGTTCCCCGCTTGAGGAGGATCTGATGGGGTTCATGACCGTCGTCGCCGTCTTGGCGCTGGCCTACGTTCTCGGTTCGATCCGGGTCCTGAACGAGTGGGAGCGAGGGGTCGCGTTCCGTCTCGGACGCTATTGGGGCACGAAAGGCCCGGGACTCATCTTTCTTCCGCTCTTCCTCACCAAGATGCGGCGGATCAGTCTCCGTACGGTGGTGATCGACATCCCACCGCAGGACGTCATCACCCGGGACAACGTGACCCTCAAGGTCAACGCCGTGCTCCAGATGCATGTGGCGAACCCCGAGTTCAGCGTCGTCAAGATCGAGAACTATCTCTACGCCACGAGCCAGCTCGCCCAGACCACCCTCCGGGCGGTGCTCGGCGAGGTAGAGCTCGATGAGCTCCTGGCCGACCGGGAGAAGATCAATGGCATCCTCAAGCGCATCATCGACGAGCACACCGACCCGTGGGGGATCCAGGTGACCCAGGTGGCGGTGAAGGACGTCGACCTGCCGCAGGAAATGAAGCGCGCGATGGCGCGCCAGGCCGAGGCGGAGCGGGAACGGCGGGCGAAGGTGATCTCGGCGCAGGGCGAGTTGCAGGCGTCCCAGACCCTCACCGAGGCGGCCCGGGTGATGGCCCAGGAGCCGGGGGCGATGCAGCTCCGCTACCTCCAGACCGTCACCGAGATCGCGGCGGAGAACAACTCGACCACGATCTTCCCGCTCCCGATGGAGCTGTTCACGCCGTTCCTGGCGGGACGGAAGGACGCGGCGTCGGCGCAGGTGCCGGTGTTCCCGGCCAGCCGTCCCGACTTTGCGCTCCCCAAGGTGACGGTGACCCCGACCCCCGAGAGCAAGTAGGCCGATGCCCGGACTGCCCTCGAAGTTCGATCGCCAGCAGATGGACCGTATCCTCCAACGGGCGGCGGAGCTGCAGGCGGGCGAGCGGGATCCCGGCGAAGCACTCTCCAAGGACGAACTGCTCCAACTCGGCCGGGATGTCGGGATCCCGGGCAAGTTCCTCGAGCAGGCGGTGATCGAGGAACAGACCCGGATGCCGGCCCAGGTGCTCGACGGCTTCTGGGACAAGGCCGCCGGGCCTGCGAGCGTGACGGCGATGCGGGTGATCCGCGGAGATGCGGCACAGCTGGAACGGTCCCTGATCGACTATATGGAAGAGGAAGAGCTCCTCACCATCGCGCGGCAGGGGACCGGGCGGCTCCAGTGGGAGCCGCTCAAGGGGTTCAACGCCGCGATGCGCCGCTCCAAGGCGATCCTGGGCGGCGGGACCAAGCCGTTCATGCTGGCGCGAGCCGTGGGGGTCAACGCCTCGTTGACCCCGCTCGAGACCGGATTCGTCCACGTGGCGATCGAGGCTGACTTGCGCGAGGCCCGGGGCCAATTCATCAGCGGCGGGGTGGCGCTGGGAAGCCTCAGCGTCGTGGGCGGAATGGCCATGGCCCTCCTCGGGTTCCCGTTGCTGGCGATCCCCGTGGTCCCGGTGTGGCTCGCGCTCGGCTGGGGAGTGCTGCGGCGATATGGTCCGGTCTACCAGCGGACCCAGATGGGGCTCGAGCGGGCGCTCGACCAGCTGGAGCGCGGGATCGTGAAGCCGCCGGTGCAGCTCGGGCCTGGTGCCTCGATCGTGGGGGCGGTGCTGGACGAGGTGCGGAAGGCTATCAGTAGTCGGTAGACTGACGTCATTGGTCGTTGGTCATTGGTCGTTGGTCGTTGGTATTCGATGAGAGGACCATGAAGTGTACGGGGAGGGGCCAATGACCAATGACGAACGACCGAGTGCCTTCAAGACCATTGCAGTCATAGGGACCGGACAGATGGGGGCCGGGATCGCGCAGGCCTGCGCCGCCACCGGCGCCCACGTGATCGCGGTCGACCCCGACCACGCCCAGCGGGAGCGGGCCAAGCTCGGGATCGGGAAGTCGCTCGCCAAGCTGGCCGAGAAGGGGCTGGTGCATGATCCAGCGGGGATCGAGGCGCGGATCAAATTCTCGGCCAAGATCGACGACGCCGAGCCGGCCGACCTGGTCATCGAAGCGATCGTCGAGGATATGGCGGCCAAGCGGGCGCTCTGGGAAGAGCTCGACGTGATCTGCCCTCCCGACACGATCTTCGCGACCAACACCTCGAGTCTCTCGGTGGGAGAGCAGGCGGCCGCGACCGACCGCGCGGCAGCGTTCCTCGGTCTCCACTTCTTCAACCCGGTGCCGATGATGGCGCTGGTGGAGGTCGTCAGCACCGACGCGCTCGACCCGAAGGTGCTGGGGCGGGCCATCGCGCTGGTCCGCACGATGGGGAAGACCCCGGTCCTGGCGCAGGACACGCCGGGATTCGTGGTGAACCGGCTCCTGGTGCCGTACCTGCTCGATGCCGCCCGCGCGGCCGAGGCCAAGGTGGCGACCACCACCGACCTCGACGCCGGGATGAAGCTCGGCGCCGGCCACCCGATGGGGCCGCTGATGCTTCTCGACTTCGTGGGGATCGACACCGTGGTGCGGATCGCCGACATTTTCCATCGCGCCTTCAAGGAGGAGCGTCACCGCGCCCCCGCGATCCTGACCGCGATGGTGGGTCGGGGAGAGCTCGGGAGGAAATCGGGGAAGGGATTCTACGATTGGACCGGGAAGGAACCGGTGGCGAGGCCGCTCTGATGACTGCAGGAGAGACGAGAAACGAGAGACGAGAAACGAGATGGAGGCTCTCGTCTCTCGGGCTGTTGCTGTTGGTCGCCTGCGATCCTGGCACCACCCGCCCGGACCTGACTCCCTTCCCCGAGGCCCGCACGATCGAGGTCCTCGCCGACCGCGACAGCGCCTTGAGCATACTGCAGTACGCACTTTCGACCGACAGTTTCCCGATCGCCCGGGTGAGCGCCCGCGATCACTGGCTCGAATCGCCCTGGTTCGACGCGCGGACCCTGGTACCGGCAGGCAGCCAGAACATCGGGGTAGGTGTGGTGAAGGTGCGCGGCTGGGCCGACCCATCGCGCCAAGGCACGTCCCTGCTCGTCGTCGAACTGGTCTACCGGCCGACGGTGGACCCGTCCGTGCCCACGCGAGAGCTGGAGCGCCCCGTCCCTGCGACCGACTCGGTCTATGTCCGAGTCGGGCGGGTCCTGAAGCTGGTCGAGGACTCGGTCGGCGCCCACTTCGACGACAAGCCCCGCCAGTAGATGGAACCGCTCACCGCCGAGGCCGAGCGTGCGTGGGTCGCCGCTACGCTGCCCAAGGTGTCGCGGACCTTCGCGCTCTGCATCCGGCTCCTGCCGGAGGCGCTGGAGCACCCGGTGGCGGTGGCGTATCTCCTCTGCCGCATCGCCGACACCGTCGAGGACAGCGCGCTCCTCTCCGCCTCGGAGAAATCCACCCTCCTCGCCGAATTCCGCGACGCGGTCGGTGCTCCTCGGCCCGGAGGGCCGACCTCCCCAGGGCCGAGTGACGATGCCCCTCGCGTTCGCGCGACCTTCACCGGGGCCACCGCCGCTGACGGGGTGCTGACCCACAGTGCGGACACTGCCCTTCGCGCGTTCCGGCGCCTGCCGACCGAGATGCAGGAGCGGATCCGGCCGTACGTCCAGGAGATGTGCGACGGAATGGCGGAGTTCGCGCGGGCGCGAAGCGGCGGGGGAACTCTACGCCCTCCCCGACCTGGCCGCACTCGATCGCTACTGCTATTTCGTGGCCGGCACGGTCGGGCACTTGCTCACCGGGCTCTTCACCCTGCATAGTGCCACGATCGACGCCCAACGACGCCAGCGCCTCGACGCCCTGGCCACGAGCTTCGGACTCGGCCTCCAGCTCACGAACATCGTGAAGGACGTGACGGTAGACCGGGAGCGGGGGTGGAGCTTCGTCCCCGCGGCGCTCTGTCGTGAGCACGGGATCACTCCCGAGGAGCTTTCCCGTCCCGAGCGCCGCACCGAGGCGATGCAGGTGATGCGGGTACTGAGCGCCAAGGCGCGGGCGCATCTCGATGACGCCCTGACGTACTGCACCTCCCTGCCCCGCCGCGAGCACGGCATCCGGATGTTCTGCCTCATCGCGGTCTACCTCGCCATCCGCACCCTTCGCCTGGCCGAGCGCGATCCTCGGCTTCTGGATCGCGACCACAAGCTCAAGATCACCCGGGGCGACGTGCGCCGGACCCTCTTCACCACCGCCCTGGTGGCGCCGAGCAACGGGCTCGTCCGCGCGTACTATGGCGTGCTGGCCCGCGCGGGGACGTGACGCCCTCGACCCCTCCGATCCGTGGGCTCTTCCGGACCGATCCCCGCGCCCGAGCCGCCTACGCCGAGGGAGCGGGGATCTATCGTATCCTTCCAATAGGGGTTGCGAGACCCGAAGACATCGATGACTTGGTACGGCTCATCCGATGGGCGACGGGCACCCAGACCTCGTTGATCCCCCGCGGCGCCGGGAGCGGGATGACGGGAGGGAATGTCGGTGAAGGTGTGGTCGTGGACCTGAACGGGATCGCGGAGCGGCCGCTGGAGATCGATCCGGTACGCCGCACCGCGCGGACCGGGGCGCAGGTGACGCTCGCGGAGTTGCACAGCGCCGCCGCCACACACGGGCTGAGGCTCCCTCCCGACCCCTCCAGCGGCGGCTGGGCGACCGTGGGCGGGGTGATCGCGACCAATGCGTCCGGACCGCGGACCTTGAAATACGGCTCGGTGCGGGGGTGGGTGGAGTCCGTGGAGCTGATACTGGCGTCGGGGGAACGGATCGAGCTCTCGCGTGGCGAGAAGATGCGATGGAGCTCGACCGTCCGGGCCGAGGAAGCATCAAACGAGGTGATCCGCACCGCCTCGGCCCGGAGGGCCGAGCTCCAAGCGGGCTTTGACGCGTTGGGGGTCGAGACGATCGCGGCGCGTGACCTGATCCGTGCCCGCTTCCCCAAGGTCCGGAAGAACAGCACCGGCTACGCCCTCGACCAGTATCTCGCCAGCGGCGACCTCCTCGATCTCGTCATCGGCTCCGAAGGGACCCTCGGCATCGTCACGGCCGCCACTTGGCGGCTCGACGCCTTGCCGACCCACCGATCGGCCCTCCGGCTCACGCTCCGTCACCTCGAGGACCTCGGTGCGCTGACCCCGATGCTCGTCGCCCAGGGGGCGAGCGCGGCTGAGCTCCTCGACCAGACCTTCCTCCAGATAGTGCGCGACACCCCCGCCGCCCGCTCCCTCGGCCTGACCGGCGACGAGGAAGGGGTGGTGCTGGTCGAGTTCGAGGGCAGCACCAGCAAGGAGGTGAACGAGCTGGCAACCCGCACTTCGCACCTCGCACTTCGCACCGGCACCGCAGCACACCTCGCCCTCACCACGGCCGAGTTGGACGCCCTCATCAAGCTCCGGAAGTCGGCGAGCCCGATCCTCGCAGCGCTCCCCGGACGGCGTTCGCTCCAAGTCATCGAGGATGGGTGCGTGCCGGCGGAGCGGCTGGGGGAATACGTGGCCGCCGTCCGCCGGGCGGCGGGCGAACGGGGGGTAAAGGTCGTTATCTTCGGGCACGCCGGCGACGGGAATGTCCACGTCAATTCGATGGCCGACCTCTCCCGACCCGGTTGGGATGATGCTCTTCGGGGACTCTACGGGGATGTGACCGAAGCGATCCTCCGATTGGGCGGGGTTCCGAGCGGCGAGCACGGCGATGGCCGGCTCCGTGCCGGAGTGCTCGAGCGCATCTACGGCGCCGATGTGATGACGCTCTTCCGCCGGGTGAAGGAGAGCTTCGACCCCACCGGCATCTTCAATCCCGGCATCAAGCTCGGCCCCGCCGACGACCCGATCCGGCGCCTGAAGATCGGCCCCGACGCCACTCCCCTCCCCGCCGACATCGAGCAGGGACTCCGGGAGATCGAGATGAGCGGGGGCTACGCCCGGGATCGACTGGACCTGGCAGGTCCCATCTAAGCGCAGGCGTGTTGGGTTTTGGGTGGTGTGTCATCACCCGCCCGCACCCCAACACTCAACACACAACACGCAACACCCACGGGCCATGGAACGCATCTACTCCCCCACCGTCACCCTCCTCGCCAACCCCGCCTTCCATGAGCCGGCGCATCTGCCCGTGCACTGGAAGGATCCGGGCACCGACGGCGAGAAGCTCGCGGAGTTCGCCGGCCGGCTCTGCTACATGAGCCAGCACAACCCGGCCGAGCGCTCGACGGCCGAATATTTGACGAACATCCTGAAGCAGGGGCACGGGTCGGTGTTCGAGCACTCGACCTACGTCCTCCTGCTCGAGGGGATCAGCCGGAGCTGCACCCACGAGCTGGTGCGGCACCGGGCGGGGTTCGGGTACAGCCAGCTCTCCCAGCGCTACGTGGATGAGAGCCGGGCGGCCTACGTCGTCCCGCCGGCGATCATCGGGGACCAGGCGCTGGAGGGGGCGTGGGCGGCCCAGATGGAATCGGCGCACGCCACCTACGTCGCCCAAGTCGAGGGACTGATGCAGAGATATGCATCGGTCGAGAACAAGATCCATCGGCGCAAGATGTCCCGGGAGGCGGCGCGGAGCGTCCTGCCCAACGCCACCGAGACCAAGATCGTGGTGAGCGCGAACCTCCGCGCCTGGCGCACGATGCTCGAACTCCGCCTCGGCGAGGGCGCAGAACTCGAGATCCGCCGCGTAGCAGTGGCGATCCTCGGCGTGTTGAAGGGCCAGGCGCCCGCACTCTTCGCCGATTTCGAGCTGTACGATGCACCGGACGGGACGAAAGCGGGGAAGGCCGGGTTCCACAAAGTGTGAGCGGTGACCGGTGACCAGTGACCGGGCCCCGATCGACCTTGATCGATGTCATCCGACCCTCCGACTCGACGCTGAGTGGAGGGTCGGACTCTTTTTTCCTCGAACGTCGATGAAATGGGGATCCGAAGGACACCGAAATGCTCATTTCATCGCCCGGTCACCGGTCACTGGTCACTGGTCACAGAAAAACTCGTGCCACGAACTTGAAAAAAACTATTGCACCTTTGTCGGATATTTCTTAACTTGGTATCAGGAATTCGTCCGCGATGCTCGGCTCGCCTCCGCCAGGCGACTTTTTTGTAAGAGGATTTTCTGGGAATACGGATCGGACTAGCATACAATCTCAAACCCGATGCGCCGGCCGCCGTGGCCGGGGCAGGATCCGATTCCCCCTCAGCTGACCCTCGCGCCCTTCGCTCCGACCTCGCCCAACCCGACCTCTACGCCGAATGGGATGAGCCCGCTACCGTCGATGCGGTGGCCGCCGCCCTCGCCACCCTCGGCGAAGTGATCCGCCTCGAAGCCGACCAGTCCTTCCCTGAAAAGCTCCGCGCCGCCCGCCCCGACTTCGTCTTCAACATCGCCGAGGGGCTCTACGGCGTGAACCGCGAAGGCCACGTCCCGGCCATCTGCGAGTTCTACGGTATCCCCTGCCACGCCTCCGACCCCCTGACCTTGGCGCTCTGCCTCCACAAGGGGCGGACCAAGGAGATCCTGGCCCAGCGCGGCGTCCCGACGGCCCCGTTCGTGGTCGTGACCACCGCGGCCGAGGCCCGGAACGTCTCCCTCTCCTTCCCGCTCTTCGCCAAGCCGGCGTTCGAGGGGAGCGGCAAGGGGGTCAGCGTGAAGTCGCTCTGCCACCATAGAGGGGAGCTGGTGACCCAGGTCGAGCACCTCCTCGCCACGTACGACCAGCCGGTGGTGATCGAGAGCTACCTCTCCGGGCAGGAGTTCACAGTGGCAGTGATCGGGAACGGTGAAGAGGCCCGCTGCCTTCCGCTCGTGTCGTTCCGGTTCGACACGCTGCCCCCCGGTGCTCCGCCGGTCTATGGATACGAGGCGAAGTGGCTCTGGGACACGATCGAGAACCCGCTCGACATCTTCCAGTGCCCCGCCCCGGTCTCCGATGCCCTGGCCGAGCAGGTCCGGTCCGCGGCGTTGGCGGCCTACCGGGCGCTCGACTGCCGTGACTGGTGCCGGATCGACGTCCGCTGCGACGGCGCCGGCTCGCCGATGGTGGTGGAGCTGAACCCGCTCCCCGGCATTCTCCCGAACCCGCTCGACAATTCCTGCTTTCCCAAGGCGGCCCGTGCCGCGGGGATGACCTATGACGACCTGATCCGGACGGTGGCCGACCTCGCGTGGCGCCGTATCAGTGGTCGGTCGCTCCTCCAGGAGGCGCGCGCATGAAGGTCGTGATCCTGTATGACCCGGGCGGCCCGCACTGGGACAAGAAGGACGTGGCCCAGGTGGCGGAGAGCGCGGAGGACATCCGCGACTGCCTGAAGGTCAAGGGACACCAGGTCGGGCTGCTGCCGATCCGGCTCGGCGACTTCACCTGGATCGCCAAGGCCCGGAAGGCCGATGTGATCTTCAACCTCTGCGAAGGGCTCGACGGCCACTCCAAGTACGAGGACTACGTCGTCGGGACCCTCGAGCTGATGGGAGTGCCCTACACCGGGTGCCGCCAATGGCCGGTCACGGTCTGCCACCGGAAGCACATCGCCAACACCCTGATGGAGTCGGCGGGGATCCCGATCCCCCGCTCCGTCATGGCTCATTCGAACAGCCGCATCCCGATGGACTTCCCCCTCCCGGCCATCGTGAAGCCGGCGGCGGAGGACGCCTCCCTCGGCATCGATGCCGGGGCGGTCTGCACCAGCCGCCGGAGCCTCCGGAAGCGGCTGGCCGAGCAGCTGGAGCAGTGGGACGAGGTGCTGATCCAACAGTACGTGCCGGGGCGGGAGTTCAACGTCGGATTCGTCGGCAAGGAAGTGCTCCCGATGTCGGAGATCTGCTTCGACAACATGCCGGAGGGGAGCTGGCCGATCCTCACCTACGCCGCGAAGTGGGACGAGGGGAGCCCGGAAGATCTGGGTTCCATCCCCATCTGCCCGGCCGAGGTGAACGCCGAGACGGCCCGAAAGATCGTGGCGGTGGCGCGCCAGGCCTGGGAGCTGGTGTCGGGGGGCGAGGGGTACGGCCGGGTGGACCTCCGGCTCGATCCTGAAGGGCGCCCCTGGGTGCTCGAGGTGAATCCCAACCCCGACCTGAGCGAC
>JANLXK010000063.1:0-2223 GCA_031365045.1 Gemmatimonadota bacterium
CGCCCCGGAACATCCCTTCCTCGATGCGCTGACCACCCCGGCCCAGAAGGCCCAGGTCGACGCGTATCGGGCCGAGGCGCTCAAGACCGACCTGGTGGCGCGCCGCACCGGGGAGAAGTCGAAGAGCGGCGTCTTCACCGGAGGTTTCGCCACCAATCCCGCCACCGGCAAGCCGATCCCGGTGTGGATCGCGGACTATGTCCTGATGGAATACGGCACCGGCGCGATCATGGCGGTGCCGGGGCACGACGAACGCGACTTCGTCTTCGCCACCAAGTTCGGCCTCCCCATCGTCCGCGTCATCGCGGCCCCGGGCGAAGAGGCGAGCGCGCCGCTCACGGAGGCGCACGACGGCGCGGGCACCCTGGTCCACTCCGGGCCCTTCAACGGCGTGAGCACCGAGGAGGCCAAGGCCAAGGTCACTGCCTGGCTCGCGGCGAAGGGTACCGGGGAAGCAAAGACGCTCTACCGGCTGCACGACTGGTGCATCAGCCGGCAGCGCTACTGGGGTCCGCCGATCCCGATCATCTACTGCGACGACTGCGGCCCGCAGCCGGTGCCGGAGCAGGACCTCCCGGTGCTGCTTCCGGTCATCGAGGACTTCCGCCCCGATGACAGCGGCGTCAGCCCGCTCGCACGGCACAAGGAGTGGTACCACGTCCCCTGCCCCGAGTGCGGCAAGCAGGGGCGGCGCGAGACCGACGTCAGTGACACCTTCCTCGACTCGGCCTGGTACTTCCTGCGGTATCCGAGCACCGAGTTCGCCGACCGGCCGTTCGACCGGGAGCGCACCAAGCGGTGGCTTCCGGTGGCGACCTACATCGGCGGCAACGAGCACGCCGTGCTGCACCTGCTGTACTCCAGGTTCATCACCATGGTGCTCAAGGAGCTGGGTCACATCGATTTCGAGGAACCGTTCACCCGGTTCCGGGCCCACGGGATGATCGTCAAGGACGGCGCCAAGATGTCCAAGTCGCGGGGGAACGTGATCATCCCCGACGACTATATCGACAAGTGGGGCGCCGACACCTTCCGGATGTACCTGATGTTCCTCGGGCCGCTCGGCGACGGCGGTGACTTCCGCGACGAAGGGGTGAGCGGCCCGCGCCGCTTCCTCGAGCGGATGTGGCTGCTGGTCGGTGAGGCGGGCACCGCTTCGGGAGTGTCGCCTGCCCTGACGGCGAAATGGCATCGCGCCAAGCAGCGCGCCACCGAGGGAATGGATGCCCTGCGGTACAACACCGTCATCGCGGCGCTGATGGAGCTCCTCAATGCCGTGAAGGACGAAGGGGCCCATCCGCGCCAGCTGGTCGAGGAGATGATCGTGATGCTGGCGCCCTTCGCACCCCATTTCGCGGAAGAGTGCTGGGAGCGGCTGGGGCATGCGACGACGGTGTTCGACGCCCGCTGGCCCGCCTTCGATCCTGCACTCGTGGTCGAGAGCACGGTGGAGATCGTGGTGCAAGTGAACGGCAAGGTCCGCTCCAAGATCACCATCGCCCGGGACGCCGACGAGGCCACCGTCCTCGCCGCCGCGCTGGCCGATGCGGGGACGAAGAAATTCCTCGACGGCAAGACGCCGAAGAAGCAGATCTACGTGCCGGGGCGATTGGTGAATCTGGTGGTGTGAAGCGAGTGAGGAGTGAGGAGTGAGAAGTTGGGAATGGAAGGGCCCTCCCGAGATCATCGAGAGGACCTGGTCCTTGTCCACTCCTCACTTCTCACTCCTCACAGCAGTTTGACTATCCACTCCCCCACGAAATACCCCACCCCCGCGACCCCGAGCCCGACGATGAACATGTCGAGCCCGGAGCGGAAGATCCCGCGACCGGTGAAGACGCTCCGCGCCGCCCCCACGCCGAAGTGACTCGCCATGGCGATGCCGAAGCTGGTCCAGATGGCCCACTGGTCGGTGCTGATGAGGAAAGGCGCCACCGGGATGAGCGATCCGAACGCCGTCGCGATGCCCGTAGTGGTCGCTTCGCGCATCGGGGTGCTGCTCGCTTCACCGATGCCCAGCTCGTCCCGCACCTGCTCGGCCAGCGCCCGTTCGGGGTCCTTCATCATGTCGGCCGCAAAGCGCCGGGCGTCGGCCTCGGGGATCCCCTTGGCCTGGTAGATCAGCGCCATCTCCTCTTCTTCGACCTCCGGCATCAGCCGGATCTCTTCCCGCTCCATCGCGATCTCGTGGTCGTACACCTCCCGCTCGCTCACCGCGGCGAG
>JANLXK010000096.1:0-1598 GCA_031365045.1 Gemmatimonadota bacterium
GGTCGAAGTCGGTCTCGCCGTTGGGGCTCCAGCTCAGGAGCAGCTTGCCGCCCGATTCGGGATCGGTGACCGTCAGGCCGGTGGGCACCGCCGGAGGGTTCGGGTTCGACGGCGTCGCGGTGACGCAATCGGGCCCGGAGACGGCGCAGTCGCTGTTGTAATTCGACCAGCGGCTCTCGAACCCTTCGGCGTCGAGCGCGACGACGTAGTAAAAGTAGGCCTTGGTGTTCACCGCGGTGGTGTCCGCGTAGCTGGTCGTCGTCAAAGGCGAGGCGTTGAGCTTCGTGTAGGTCGTCGGCGAGAACAACGCGCGGTAGACGTCGTACTTGGCCAAGCTCGTCGCGCTTGGGGTCCATGTCAGGTTGACGACCGCGTTCCCCGGCGTCGCGGCGAGAACCGTCGCGGGCTGCACCGTCTGAAAGACCATGCGCGTCGTCGGATCGCCGAGCAGCACGTAGTTCTGGCAGCTGTCTTTCACGCCCAGGCCGCAGATGTAGTTCATCGCGCCGGCCACGGCGAGCCCGAGGACGCGCTCTTTCGTGCGGCCGAACAGCGTGCCCCAGATCTTGTCGGTGACGTCGGGGCCGGAGTAGCCGTCGGCCAACCCCGAGGGAGCGAACACCGCGATCCCGCCGCCGCCGGATTTTTTCAGCCAGTCCTCGCCGAGCGTGACGTCGTTGGTGTCCATGAACCCGGCCGACAGGCAGTTGTGGACGATCAGCCAGGGCAGCTTCCCGCCGTTGGTAAAGGCGTTGACGTCGAAGATGCCGCTCCACCCTTCGGCGAAGAAGGCGTCGTCGGACCACACGACGAAATTACCGTGGCCGGTGTACTGCATGATCGACGCGCCGTCCGAGACACCGTCCGTGCCGTTGACGGCCTTTTTGATGTCGGCGCGAAGCAGCTCGGTCTTCGGGGGGGTGCAGCCCGAGCTCGCTCCCCCGCAATAGTCGGTCCAGTAGCGCATCGTGCGCTGCGTGTTGGGGGGAAGCTTCAGCCAACTGCGCCCCAGCGCGTTGGTGTCTTCCCATTCTTGCGCCTCGTTGACGCTGTAGTACTTGCCGCGGTCCGAAACGAACACGGCGTGCCGGCGCCAGTTCCCGGCGGGGGGATTCTGTTCGTAATCGAGGAGCTTCTGGAGGACCGTCGCCGTCTGCGCGTCGGAGCGCGTCGGCACGCGGCCCACGACGAGATCGGGGATCGTGTCGGCGCCGGCGACGTTCGCGAGGATGCTGTCGCTGGCGTAGTACCCAAAAGCCGGGTCGTCCTTGAAGAGGATCTGCGTCGGGACGAAGTTGCTCACGGGAACCGACGTGTCGTTGTACTTGCTGTCGTACGAGCCGTCGCCGATCAACATCACCCACGCCGGCTTGCGCCCCGACCAGCCCTCGCCCGGGTTTGTCGACAGCGTGAACGCGAGGAAGCTCTTGATCGCCTGCGGCGTCTGAAGGCCGTCGCTAAACTCGTCGAAGACATCCTGGATCATCACGACCTTCGAAGTGATCCCCTGGTTCGCGAGCTTCCACGCCAGGAGCGAATTCAAGGTCGTGGTGGCCGTCGCGCCGAGCGCCGTCGGGTGGGCGATGACGATCAGGTCG
>JANLXK010000104.1:0-5214 GCA_031365045.1 Gemmatimonadota bacterium
GCTCGACCAGGATCCGGATCTCATTGGGGCTGTGGAGCCGCTCGTGCTCGCCGGAGGGGTTGATCCCGAGCAGGTTGAGGAGCGCGTTCGCGGTCCCGTTGAGGGCCGTGATGGGGATCGCCATCACCCAGGTGAAGCCGATCAGCGGGGCGGTGACCCACATGCTCACCTGCTCCGGATAGAGCAACGCCATCGCCTTCGGCACCAGCTCCCCGAGGATGATGTGGAGCACCGTGATGATGGAGAAGGCCACGATGACCGAGGCCCCGTGCGTGGCGTAGGGCCGGATCGCCTCGGGGAGCCAGGTGAAGGCGCCATCGATCAGGCCGGCGAGCGCCGGCTCGCCGATCCACCCGAGGCCGAGGGAGGCGAGGGTGATGCCGAGCTGGGTGGCGGAGATGTAACGGCCGAGCGATTGAACCGCCCGGCGCGCGAGGATAGCTTTGCGCTCACCCTGCTGGATCAGCTCCTCCAGCCGCGACTTCCGGGCGCCCACCAGGGCGAACTCGGCGGCGACGAAGAAGGCGTTGGCGAGCACCAGCACCACCACCGCGGCCAAGCCCAGGCCGATCGAACCAGCAGTGGGTGTACTTGAGGGGTTCATGGTCCCGAGAAATTAACCGTTCCGGTCACCGAATGGGGTGCACCATGCTGCGCCGACTCTCCGCCCCGCCGTTCGACGTTCTGACCCCCTATCTCCCGGCCCACGCGGTCGCGGCGGTGGAAGTCCGACGCGAGGTCGAGCAGATCATCGCCGACGTCGCCGCACGGGGTGACGCCGCCTTGGTGGAGCACACCTCGCGGCTCGACCACGGTACCCTCTCCCCGGCCGAGTGGGAGGTGCCGCGGGAAGGATGGGCCGACGCCTTCGAGCGGCTCCCGCCCCTCCTCCAGGGGGCGTTGGCCGAGGCCACCCGCCGGGTGAAGGACTATCACGACCGCCACCACGACGAGGGGTACCGCTACACCCTGCTCGACGGGACCCAGCTTGGCATGCGGGTGTCGCCCATCGAGCGGGTGGGATTGTACGTGCCGGGGGGGACCACCTCCTTCCCCTCGAGCGTGATCATGAACGCCATCCCGGCCAAGGTGGCCGGGGTGCGGGAAGTCGTGGCCGTGACGCCGTCGGGGGCGGTGACCGACGCGGTGTTGGCGGCCTGCCTCCTGGCCGGGGTCGACCGTCTCTTCCGGGTGGGTGGGACGCCGGCGATCGCCGCCCTGGCCTTCGGCACCGCGACGATCCCTCGGGTGGACAAGATCGTGGGGACCGGGAGCCGCTGGGTGGCCGAGGCCAAGCGGCAGCTCACCGGGCTGGTGGGGATCGACCTGCTCTCGGGCCCGACCGAGGTGCTGATCATCGCCGACCATACCGCGTCCGCCACGCACGTGGCGGCCGACCTCGTTGCCCAGGCGGAACATGACGAGGCCGCCACGGCCTGGTGCGTCACTTCGAGTACGGCGCTGGCCGACGCCCTGCCCGCGGCGCTGGGAACGGTGCTCGCGAAGAATCCCCGCGCGGCGATCGCGCGGGCGGCGCTCGAGCGGCAGGGGCTTCTGGTGGTCGTGCCCGACCTGGAGACGGCGTGCCGGGTCTCTGACCTGCGCGCGCCGGAGCATCTCGAGCTTCTCGTGGCCGACGCGGAGAAGTGGTCGGATCGGATCCGGAACGCCGGCGCGATCTACGTGGGGGACTCCACCCCCGAACCGGTGGGCGACTACTACGCCGGACCAAGTCACGTCCTCCCCACGGCGGGCACGGCGCGGTTCGCGTCCGCCCTGGGCGTGCACGACTTCATCAAGCGGACCAGCATCATCCGGTATTCCCGGGCCGCGCTCGAGCGCGACGGCCCTGCGATCGCCGCGTTCGCCGAAGCGGAGGGGCTGCCGGGGCACGCCGAAGCGATCCGGGTGCGATTGAGGAAGGAATGATCGAAGCGCGCGTCCTCACCGACCCGAACTGCACCGCTCGCGCGCCGCGCGCCGACCTCACCCGGCTCTGGCTGGTGCTCGGGCTGACCGCCGTCACGCTCGTGGTGGAGCTGATCGGTGCGTGGGTGTCAGGATCGTTGGCGTTGCTCGCCGACGCCGGGCATCTCCTCACGGATGGCGCGGCGGTCGGGCTCACCATCCTCACCGCGTGGCTCGCGACCCATCCGCCGACGTCGCAGCGCACCTTTGGGCACCTCCGGTGGGAGATCCTGGGCGCGCTGATCAACGGCGGTGTGCTTATCGCGGCCTCGGTGTGGATCGTGATCGAGGCGATCCAGCGATTCCACGCGCCGGAAGTGGTGCGGGGCGGGGTGCTCTTTGCCGTGGCGGGGGCGGGGCTCGTCGCCAATGCCATCGCGCTGGGCCTGCTCCATCGTGACCGGGACGGCGGTCTCAACCTGCGGGGCGCCTACCTTCACGTCCTCGGCGACCTGCTCGGGTCGGTGGGGGCGATCGCCGCCGGCGCCATCATCTACTTCACCGGGCGGCTCGAGGCCGACGCGATCATCTCGATCCTCATCGCGCTCCTGATCCTGGTGAGCGCGGTACGCCTGGTGCGGGAGAGCACCGAGGTCCTGCTGGAACAGGTGCCGCGGCACCTCTCGCTGGGGGACGTGGAGGCGCGGATGCTTGGCGTGCCGGGGGTGACGGCCGTGCATGACCTGCACGTCTGGACCGTCACCAGCGGCATGGTGGCGATGAGCGGGCACGCGGTGGTGCCGGCGCTCGGGGACCATCCGAGGGTGCTGGGAGAGCTGCAGGTGGCGGTCGGTGGGGCCGGGATCGCGCACGCGACGATCCAGCTCGAGGTGGAAGGGCCCTGTCCGGAGCCGGATCGGGTGCGCGACCACGGAGGGGCCGGCCAGCATCACAGCCATTCGCACCCGTAGTTCACCACGGAGGATCGGAGGGACGCGGAGACCCACGGAGAGCGGCGATGTTGTGGTCGCTTGAACGGGGCTCACCTTGTGACCTCAAGGATCTTCCTCCGTGCATCCCCGTGCATCCCCGTGCACCTCCGATCCTCCGTGGTGAACGGCCTTGGACGGCGTGGAATGGAGGCGTTTTTCGGGTACGGAGATGGGCAGTCCTGCGGTACAACTGGCCCCTTGTCTTGCGGTGGGGGCTAGGGGCGTCTATATATGCCGCCAGCACGCCCTCCGGGGGTCGCGAGTCGCGCGGCCCAGGTCGGCGCAAGACGTTGAGAAGGCAAGGTTTAGGTGGAAATCAGGAACATCGCGATCATCGCACATGTCGACCACGGCAAGACCACGCTGGTGGACCAGATGCTCCGGCAGGCGGGAGCGTTCCGGGCCAACCAGCACGTCGACGAGCGCGTCATGGATTCGAACCCGCTCGAGAAGGAGCGGGGGATCACCATCCTGGCCAAGAATACCGCCGTGACCTGGCACGGGGTCAAGATCAACATCGTCGACACTCCCGGGCATGCTGACTTCGGCGGTGAGGTGGAGCGGATCCTCCGGATGGTCGACGGTGTGCTGATCCTGGTGGATGCTGCCGAGGGGCCGATGCCGCAGACGCGGTTCGTGACCCGGAAGGCGCTGGCGCTGGGGCTCCGGCCGATCGTGGCGATCAACAAGATCGACCGGTCCGACGCCGAGCCGCTGCGGGTGCACGACGAGGTGCTGGGGCTGTTCATCGACCTCGACGCCACGCCCGAGCAGCTCGATGCGCCGTTCCTCTACACGTCGAGCCGTCACGGGACCGCCACGATGGAGCTGGACCACCCGGGCCCCGACCTGGCGCCGCTGTTCCAGACCATCCTGGACTACGTCCCGCCGCCCAAGAGCGACGCGAACGGGCCCTTCCAGATGCTCATCTCGACCCTCGACTTCTCGAACTTCGTCGGGCGGATGGGGATCGGGCGGATCGAGCGGGGGACGGTCAAGGTCGGCGATGCCGTCGGGCTGTTGCCGCTGGGGGAGCCGGGGATGGTGGCCGAGAGTGAGGTGACCCGGAGCCGCATCACCAAGCTGATGACCTTCGACGGCCTGACCAAGATCGAGGTGCAGGAGGCGTCGGCGGGGGACATCGTCGTGATGGCGGGGTTCGACGGCATCGAGATCGGCAAGACGCTTACGGCGATCGACTATCCGGAGCGGATGGCCGGCATCGCGGTCGAGGAGCCGACCATCTCGGTGGACTTCGTGGTGAACAACTCCCCCTTCGCGGGCCAGGACGGGAAGTACGTCACCAGCCGCCAGGTGCGGGACCGGCTCTTCCGGGAGCTGGAACGGAACGTGGCGCTCAAGGTCCAGGAGACCGACAGCCCCGACACCCACACCGTGAGCGGCCGGGGCGAGCTGCACCTGGGCATCCTGATGGAGACGATGCGGCGCGAGGGGTTCGAGTTCCAGGTGTCGCGCCCGCGGGTCATCACCAAGGAAGGCCCCAATGGCGAGCGGCTGGAGCCGTACGAGGAGCTGATGATCGACGTCCCCGAGGAGTTCATGGGGGTCGTGATGGAGAAGATGGGGCCGCGCCGCGCCGAGATGATGGAAATGAGGAACGCGGGGCATGGGACCGTGCGACTGTCATTCCGGATCCCGGCGCGCGGGCTCTTCGGCTACCGGTCGGAGTTCCTGACCGATACCCGGGGGACCGGGATCATGCACCACCGGTTCCTGGAGTACGGCGGGTGGGCCGGGCCGCTGGCGGGGCGGAAGCGCGGGGTGCTGGTGGCCGACCGCGAGGGCCAGGTGGTGGCATTTGCCCTGGGCGGGCTGCAGGAGCGGGCCCAGATGTTCGTGAAGCCGGGCGACGAGGTGTACGAGGGACTGGTGGCGGGGGAGAATTCGCGTCCGGGGGACATGGACGTGAACGTCACCAAGGAGAAGAAGCTGACCAACATGCGGACCACCGCATCGGACGACAACGTGATCCTGGAGCCGCCGCGGCAGATCACGCTGGAGTACGCCCTCGAGTACATCGAGGAGGATGAGTTGATCGAGATCACCCCGGCGGTCATCCGGCTGCGCAAGCGGATGCTGCAGGCCACCGACCGCAAGAAGGCCGCCCGAGCGGCGGCCCGCGCGGAGAGCGCGTGAACACCATGGAGGGTGCGACGATGTTCGCCTGGGAGGAGTCGCTCGGGACCATCGAACTGCGGCGCCGTCCGCTGGACGACGACGGCAACGAGTTCGAAGATGGCGAGTACGATTTCGACGAGGATGAGGACGAGGACGATCTCTTCGACGACGACGA
>JANLXK010000117.1:0-3517 GCA_031365045.1 Gemmatimonadota bacterium
CCGACCAGACCACCGAGATCGACCGGATGCAACGCATGCTGACCGCACTTCCCCCACACAGGACCGCTCAATGACCTTCGTACAGTTCCGCGCAATCACCTTCGCCCTCGGTGCGTTGTCGCTCGGTGCGTGCGCCTCCTCGTCGGCCCCTTCCGCCGGCGGCATGCAGCATATGGCGATGCCCGCGCAGGATCCGCGCGTCGGGCTCCGCGCCGGTGCCACCGACGCCGCGACGGCGTCGTGGAACATGCGCCTGCTGTCGAACACCCCGTCGTCCGAGAAGTTCGTCGGCTCCACCAACTCCGACATGGCCTTCAACGGCCAGTACGTCATCCAGGGGAACTACAACGGCTACCAGGTCTGGGACATCAGCGACCCGGTGCACCCGACCTTGAAGATCGGATTCCTCTGCCCCGCCTCGCAGAGCGACGTGTCGGTCTACAAGAATCTTCTGTTCGTGTCGGGGGAGGGGAACTCCGGCCGGCTGGATTGCGGCAGCCAGGGGGTCCAGGACACCGTGAGCCACGACCGGCTCCGCGGTCTCCGGATCTTCGACATCACCGACATCGGCGCGCCGAGGTACATCGGCAACGTGCAGACCTGCCGTGGGTCGCATACCCACACGGTGGTCGAGGATCCGAATGATCCCGCTAACGTCTACGTCTACATTTCCGGCTCGGCGGGCGTGCGCTCGCCCAACGAGCTCCCGGGCTGCTCGAAGCTGACCCCGGACTTGGACCCCAACTCGGCCCTCTTCCGCATCGAAGTCATCAAGGTGCCGCTGGCGCACCCGGAACTGGCCGCGATCGTGACCCACCCGCGGATCTTCAATGACCTCGTGGCCCCGCCGTCGCATGGTGAAGCCCCGGAGGACATCGCGGCCAACGCCCGCGCGGTGGCGGCGGCCAAGGCCTCCGGCGGGTATACGGCGACGTTCTTCGGCGCGGAGCGGGTGCTCCAGTCCCAGTTCATCGCGCCGGTGCTGGACAGCATCATGAAGGCCCGGGGGGGCGCCGGTGCGCCGACCGCGGCCGACAGCGCCACGCTCCGCGCCAACCTCCAGCGGCTGATCGACATCCGGTTCGGCGCCGCCGCCCCCCTTGGGAACGGCCCCCGCCCCGGCCCGAGCCAGTGCCACGACATCACCGTCTACCCGGCGGTCGGTCTCGCCGGCGGCGCCTGCGGCGGCTATGGCCTGCTGCTCGATATCCGCGACCCGGCCAACCCGCGGCGCATCGCGGCGGTGGCGGACTCCAACTTCTCGTACTGGCACTCCGCCACGTTCAGCAACGACGGCACCAAGCTCCTCTTCTCCGACGAGTGGGGCGGCGGCGGCTCGCCGAAGTGCCGCGCGACCGACAAGCCCGAGTGGGGTGCCGACGCGATCTTCACCATCGCCAACGGCCAGCTGACGTTCCAGAGCTATTACAAGATGCCGGCGGCGCAGACCCAGTTCGAGAACTGCGTGGCGCACAACGGATCGCTCATCCCGGTGCCCGGCCGCGAGATCATGGTTCAGGCCTGGTACCAGGGCGGCGTGTCGGTGTTCGACTGGACCGATCCGGCCCACCCGAAGGAGATCGCCTTCTTCGACCGCGGCCCGATCGACTCCACCCGGATGGGCAACGCCGGCTCCTGGTCGAGCTACTGGTACAATGGCGTGATCGTCAGCTCCGAGATCGGCCGCGGGCTCGACATCTTCGCGCTCACGCCGAACGCGTGGATGACCCAGAACGAGATCGACGCCGCCAACCTCATGCACTACGACTACCTCAACGTCCAGGGACAGCAGAAGTCCACCTGGCCGGCGGCCGTGGTCGTCTCCAAGGCGTACCTCGACCAGCTGGCCCGGAACAACGGGATGCCGGCCGCCCGCATCGCCGCGGTGCGCGCCGAGCTCGACCGCGCCGATCGCCTGACGGGCGACGCGCGCAAGGCCGCCTTCAACGCGCTGGCCAGTCAGCTGCACACTGACGCGATGAGCGCCACGGACCACACCAAGGTCCACGCCCTCGCCGCCTCGGTCGGGATGCTGGCGAACTAGTCAGTCCACAGCCGACAACCCGCAGCCCGCAGCCCGCAGTCTTGTATCTTGAGATTGTGGGCTGTTGGTCATTGGTCATTGGCCATTGGCCGTCAGCTCCTAGCTTCTAGCTCTTGGCTCTTGGCTCTTGGCTCTTGGCTCTCGACAATCCATCACCGAAGCCCGAACTTACGAGATGCACAAACGCGACTTCATCCGCGGGATGGCCGGCGGCTCCCTGGCCCTCCTCTTCGGCAATGAACTCTGGGCAGAGTACGCAGCCCTCCCCCCGGTGACCCTGGCCGAGGACGAGCGGTTCTGGGGCACCATCCGCAGACACTACCGGCTCACCGACCGGTACATCAACCTCGAGAACGGCTACTACTCGATGCAGGCCGAGCCGGTGCTCGAGGCCTTCATCGGGCATGTGCGGGCGCTCAACCGCGAGGCCGCGCACTACATGCGCACCCGGATGCCCGACGACAAGCTCGCCGTTCGCACTCGGCTGGCCGGGCTCGCAGGGTGCAGCGCCGACGAGCTGATCATCACGCGCAACACCACCGAGTCGCTCGACACGGTGATCGCGGGGTTCGATTGGCAGGCGGGGGACGAAGCGGTCTTCGCGGAGCAGGACTACGGCGCGATGCGCGACATGTTCGGTCTGCAGGCCCGGCGGCACGGGATCGTGCCGAAGACTGTGTCGCTCCCGTTGGATCCGGCTTCCGACGAGGAGATCGTCCGGCTGTACGAGGGGATGCTCACCCCAAAGACCCGGCTCCTGATGATCTCGCAGCTGGTGAACATCACGGGGCAGATCCTCCCGGTGGCCGCCATCTGCGACATGGCGCACCGGCACGGGGTCCCGGCGATGGTGGACGGGGCCCACGCCTTCGGGCACCTCGACTTCACCCTCCCCGACCTGCACTGCGACTACTACGGCGCCTCCCTCCACAAATGGCTCGGCGCCCCCCTCGGCGCCGGGATCCTCTACGTGCGGAAGGACCGTATCACAGACCTCTGGCCGGTGTACGCCGACCTCGGCATGGCCGACGACGACATCCGGAAGCTCAACCACACCGGCACCCATCCCTGCCACACCGACCTCGGCATCAACGAGGCGATCGACTTCCACCAGATGATCGGGATCCAGCGGAAGGAGGCCCGGCTCCGGTTCCTGCAGCGGCACTGGACCGACCAGGTGCGGAGCCACCCCGGGATCACGCTCAACACGCCGACCGATCCCCGACGCTCCTGCGCCATCGCGAATGTCGGGGTGGCAGGGCTCACCCCGGCAGCGCTCTCCCAGACGCTGCTCGAGCGCTTCCATATCTACACCGTGGCGATCGACGGGAGCGGGGTGCACGGCGCTCGGGTCACCCCGCATCTCTTCATCACCCCCGCCGAACTGGACCAGCTGGTGCGGGCGCTCAAGACCCTCGCCGCCTGAGGGTGGTAGCTTCCACCCCGTGCGCATCATCGCCGGGAAGTTCGCCG
>JANLXK010000156.1:0-2695 GCA_031365045.1 Gemmatimonadota bacterium
CCACCCCTTTTTGTTTTTCTCACCCCCCCCGCACCGCCACCCCTCGGGCGGCCCCGGCCCCCGGCGGGGCATTTGTTTTAACCGGTAAGTGCGGGGGCCGCCCCAGGGGCGCGCCCCTCGATCCAGCATCTCGAAAGTGTGTTAGCCGCGCGCTACTGTCGGCAGGGCAGCTTCGGGTCCTGACGCGGGCCGTCCACCACGTAGCGTTGGGCCCGGTCGGCCGAGGTGACCACGATGTCGCGCACGAAGGTGGCGACCTTCTGTGAATGGTCGTAGTCCACGTACTGGGGCTCGTCGCTCACCATGTGGTAGTCGGGTGAGTAGCCGAGGGAGAAATAGGTGATCGGGATGCCGTAGCGGGCGTAGCTGAAGTGGTCGCTGCGGCAGTAGCGGTTGGCCGGGTGACCGGCGGCATCGTAGGAGTAGTCGACCGCGAGAGAATCCCGGCCATAGCTGGTGTTGATCGAGTCGATGGTGGCGCCGAGCTGGGTGGAGAGGCGCCGGCTGCCGATGAGCTGGACGAAGTAGGTGTCGTCCTTTTCCCAGGCTCGGGGGCGATTGCCGGCCGGCATGTCCATGTTGAACGCGGAGATGATCGAGTCGCGCGGCACGGTCGGGTGGTCGGTGAACCACTGCGACCCGAGCAAGCCCTTCTCTTCGGCCGTGTGCGACACGAAGATGATCGACCGCCTGGGACGGGGGGCGTGGACGAGGTACTCGGCGATCTCGAGCAGGATCACCGTCCCCGAGCCGTCGTCGATGGCGCCGTTGAAGATCGAGTCACGGCGGATCGCCCCTCCCCGGGCCGCACGGGCGGCGGTGAGGAGGGCGTCGATGCGCCGCGCTTCGTTGGGGTGGGCGGCCCGGGCCGCCGTGTTGGCGCCGATGGGGCGGAGCACCATGTTGGCGGCGCGGAGCGAGTCGTGGTCCAGCGGCTGGCCGTTGAAGCCGAGGTGGTCGTTGTGCGCGCCGACACCGACGTACTCACCACGGAGGGTCGGGTCGCTGCCGGGGAGGATCGCGATGACGTTCCGCGCGGGCGCTGGCGTGGGGCGCCAGGTGTAGCGGTGCCGCGCGGTGAGCGGCGCGCCCAGCGTCCCCGGCGCCACGCTGTCGATCGGCTGGCCGAAAAGTGCTCCCTTCACGGTCGAGTCGAGCACCACGAAGCCAGCGGGGCCGGTGCCGGGGTTCTCGGGACGTATCCCCTTCCGGGGCTGCCGAGTGATGTTGGCGAGGGCGTTGAGGACGTCGCGCGGCGCGACCACGAGCAACCCGGCGATGTCATGCCTGAGCTGCTCGAGCCGAGGATCGGGCACGTTCCAGAAGCCTGTGATGACACCGCCGGCGGCGCTGATGGGGGCACGGAGCACGAGGATGGCCCCCTTCGCCTTCGCCGGATCGATCGCCACCGTGCTGTCGCCCCAGCGGCCGGCATAGAGCGTCGGAACATCGATGCGGTCGAATTCGGCGGCGAAGGGGGCACGTCCGATCCGGCCGAGAGGGGTGAACTCCTGCCATGCCACCAGACCCTGGCCGCGGAAGGAGAGTTCGGGAGTCTCCTCGAACCCCCCGTTCACGAACGGGATGGTCTGGAAATAGGTGCCGCTGTCGCCGGCGGGCTGGAGGCCAAGGCGACGGAACTCGCTGGCGATGTAGTCGGTCACCATCGCGTTGCCGATGTCGCCCGACTCGCGGCCGCGCATGGAGTCGTCGGCGATGATGAAGAGCCGGGTGGCGAGGTCGGCGGCGGTGATGGCGGTGGTGGTCGGTCGCGGCGGACGTTCACGCGGGAGCTCGAAGGGCCAGGCGCCAGCGACGTAGGCCGGGGCGGGCGCGGACGGGCCTGCGCC
Organism: Gemmatimonadota bacterium; assembly: GCA_031365045.1. Lineage (GTDB taxonomy): Bacteria > Gemmatimonadota > Gemmatimonadetes > Gemmatimonadales > GWC2-71-9 > CAMLHU01. Next base: position 1,851 of record JANLXK010000156.1, read on the forward strand.
ACCGCTGCACGCGACGAGGACTAGAGTGATGGGGAAGAGTTTGCGCATCGGACAGTCCAGACGGGATGGACGAGACTTCAGTTTCGGCGAGCAGTGGCGAGGAAACCCCAAAACCCCGAATAACTTCCGCGAACGCGTTTGAATCCAGAAACCAAAGAACTCAAGGTGGCGGAACGGCCCCCCTGAGTTCCCGGTCCATCACGCCGTCGGGCGAGCGAACCACACCAGCACCCTTCGGGGTTTTGGGGTTTCCTCGCTATTGCTAGTCGACCAGCCTTAACGGCATGACGAGCGTCAGGTAGCTCGCGGGGTCGTCCCAGCCCACCGGCTCGCAGGTGGCCGCGCGCTCGGGGCCCTTGAAGGTCAACCGCACCTCGTCGGTCGGCATGTACTTGAGGATCTCGAGCAGATACGCGGCGTTGAAGCCGATGTCGAGCGCCTCGCCCTCGTAGGTCACCGAGAGCTCTTCCTGCGCCTCGCCCAGGTCGGGGGTCTGCACCGAGAGCTTGCACGACCCGCTCGAGATCGACATCCGGATCCGGTGGGTCTGGTCGCTGGCGACGATGCTCATCCGGCGAAGCGCGGCGGTGAGCGCGGCGCGGTCGCAGGTGGCGAGCTTGTCGTTCTCGCGCGGGATGACCTGCTCGTAGTTCGGGTAGGGCCCCTCGATCAGCCGGGTGAAGACCTGCGTCGAGCTGGAGCGGAAGCCGAGATGGTTCTCGCTCCGGGCGATCTCCACTTCCTCGTCCGACTTGAACAGGCGGCGGATCTGCTCCAGCGCCTTGGGCGGGACGATGAGCTTGGCCTCGTCGGCCACCCCGGTCTTGAGGGGGATGTCCATCTTG
>JANLXK010000195.1:0-5048 GCA_031365045.1 Gemmatimonadota bacterium
GAGGACCGCGCGCGCACCGAAGCGCTTCCCGACCCCGCGCACCCGCACGGCGGGTTCGTCAGGGTGCGGTGCGACCTGGCCCGCCGTCGGTACGAGCTGGGGACGCAGCATCAGCGGCTCCCGCGGGCGATCGGCGCACTATCCACCAGCGTCTCCGGCGTCAGCACCGGAAAGACCGACTCGGCCAGATCGAGCAGGTCGGCGAAGGGACTCCGAAGGAGGAGGATCGCCGACTCGTGCTGTTCGACCAGGAGCGCGAAGCGCCGCACCGGCCGGAACGGCACATCTCCGGTCCCGTCGTGGTCGAGGTCGTATCCCTCGTACCGGTCCCACCGGTTGGCACGAAAGAGGTTGGTGTTGCTCCGGCCGTTGGTGGTGACGTCGAACGAGTTGCCGGTAAAGTCGTTCCCCTCGAACCGGTTGTCCTCCGAGCTCGCCAGGAGGCGCACGCCCCAGCCGTTGCCGCGGAAATGGTTCCCCGTCACGATGTTGCGGCTCGCCCCCTCGGTGTAGAGCGCCACCGTGTTGTTGGCGAACTCGTTCGCCGTTATCCGGCTGTCGCGGATCTCCTTGAGCAGGAGTCCGTAGGCCGAGGCGCCGCGGGCATCGGCGAAGAGATCGTGGTCGAGGGTCACGTCGCGCGAATACATCACCGCCACACCGGCGCCGTTGCCGATGAAGGCGTTGTCGCGGTAGACGCAGCTGTCCGAGAACATGAAGTGGAGCCCGTAGCGGCGGTTCCGGGTGCTCCGGTTGCCGACGGCGGTCACGCGGTGGGAGAACTCGAGGTAGATCCCGTCGCGGTGACCGTCGACCTGGTTGGAGTCGATCGCGGCGTCGGTGGAATTCCAGAGGTGGATCCCGTTGCCATTGATCGCTTCGTCGCCGCCGGTGCCGTGGATGACGTTCCCCGCGATACGGCAGCCGTGCGCGCGCTGAAGGTAGACGCCGAAGAAGTCGGCCTCGAGCCGGTTGCCGAGGATCCGGCATCCACCGACCTCGACCACCCGCACCGCCGCCTGATCGCTGGTCATGTTGACCCCGGCGCCCCGGAGCACGAGGCCGGTGACGGTGACGTCGTCCGCCGCGATGACGAGAATGCCGTGGCGCCCTTCGCCGTCGAGCACCGGCCACCCGTCCCCCCGGATCACGACACCGGGGACCCGGATGGTGACGTTGTCGGTGGGGTAGGTCCCCGCCCGGATGGTGATGGTGTCGCCCGGACGCGCGAGCGTCAACGCCAGCGCGAGGGTCGTGACCGGCCCCGCGGGACGGACGAAGATCTCATGGGTCGGGGCGACCAGGCTTGCGCTGAGCGCCAGCGAAGCGAGCAGGAGGGCGAGCATCTCAGTGCGGCCGAAGCTCGCCCGCCTTCGCCGCCGCCAACACCTCGGACCACCGCATCACCCGGCCTCCTGTCTCGTGCGCGAGCGCGGCCGCGGCCACGCTGTCAGGGGTCGCGACCACGCCACTCCCCATCGGAGTGTGGAAGGTACTGCTGCGGACGAAGACCGCCCCGTCGGCGGCGATGAGCGAATCTGGATGCGTGTAATCGATGACCCAGACCGAACTCACTTCGGCCGCGGGGGTCCCGCCGGTGGAAAGGTGCTCCGCGGCGCACCCGGCATCATCGAATGGGAGCGCCCGGCCCCGTGTGGTGATCACCTCAGCGCCGAAACGCCGGTCGGCGAGGGTCATGTGGCAGTGACGACAGCTCGCTTCTCCCCACCGCAACGGCTCCGGACCCGCCCCCGCGCAGGCCGCGAGCAGGAGGACCAGGGTTGCGCTGAGCGCCGGCGAAGCGAGCGAAGTCGCGCGCATCAGGCCGCGAGACGGCGGGCGCGGCGGTGTTCCAACACCACCAGCGCCAGCACCAACACGACCGCGCCGGTGACGATCCATCCACCCGACGCGGGCCAGGAGTGCGCGTTGATGTTGAGCATCTGCTTGGCACCGAGGAGCGGAGGCTGGTAGGTCATCCCTGGCACCTTGATCGCTGCCATCGGGTCGAGCTCGTGGCCGTAGCGGTATTCCCACCACCAGAAGTCGGCGAGCCCGGCGAGCGCGCCGGCCACCAGGATCACCGCGTAGCTGTTGAGCGCCCAGCGGCGCCCGACCGCCGCGGCGGCGAGGCCGAGTGCGGCCAGGACGCCGATGGCTACGGGCAAGAAGCGGAGTTCCGGGATCTCTTCCGGCACGATCTTGTGCATCCCGATGTAGTGGTTGAGCCCGTTGAGGCTCTGGAGGTCGTGGGGATTCTGCCCCGCGATCCCGTCGATCGAGATGTAGAGTCCCAGTCCCTCCGGGTACTGCGGCGCCTGCAGGGCGATGTGCCAGAGAGGCAGCACATAGGTCGCCGTGAGTGCGAGCGCCGCAAGGGCCAGGAGGAGCCGGGAGCGGAAGGTCATGGTCAGTGGCGCGGCGTGTTGGCCGTGAGCGGGACCGGGGAGCCGCGCGGAGAGACCCGCACGTACCCCTGCATCTCCTGGTGCAGCGCCGAGCAGAAGTCGGTGCAGTAGAACGGGAAGACGCCGACCTTGGACGGGACCCACGTGATGGTGCGGGTCTGGCCCGGCATCACGAGGGCCTCGGAGTTGTTGATCCCGGTGACCGCGAAGCCGTGCGGCACGTCCCAGTCCTGCTCGACGTTGGTGATGTGGAAGTAGACCGTGTCGCCGAGCTGGATCCCCTCGATGTTGTCGGGGACGAAGTGGCTCCGGACCGTGGTCATCTTCACGTGCACCACGCGCCCCGCGCGGCTGATGCCGGTCTCGTTCTCGCTGTGCGCCGCCCACGGATCGGTGTTGCCCGCGAGGTCGAAGATCTTCACCTGGCGCGCCTGGATCATTTCCGCCGGGAGCGCCTGCGCGTAGTGCGGTTCGCCCACCATCGGGAACTCGGAGAGGAGCTGCATCCGGTCGCCGGTGATGTCGATGAGCTGGGCCGACTGGGTCAGCTCCGGGCCGGTCGGGAGGTAGCGGTCCTTGGTGATCTTGTTGAGCGCGATCACGTACTTGCCCCACGGACGGCGGCTGTCGCCCCCCGGGATCATCAGGTGGCCGATGGCGTAGTACGCCGGCGTGCGGTCGAGCACCTGGAAGGTCGTGAGGCTCCACTTCACGATCTCGGAGCTGACGAACATCGAGGTGTAGGCGTTGCCGCGCCCGTCGAATTCGGTGTGGAGCGGGCCCAGACCCGGTTCCTTCACTTCGCCGGCCAGGATCGACTCGTACGTGAGCACCGGGATCCCGCCGATCGTGGTGTCCACCGCGCCGCTCGCGATCGCCGCCTGGATCTTGGCGAACGAGAAGACGGGGATCACGGTCGCGAGCTTGCCGCCGGCCACGATCAGGTCACCACTCGGATCGACGTCCACTCCGTGCGGCGACTTCGGGGTCGGAAGGAACCAGACCATGTTCGGACAGGTGGTCGGCGTCACGACCAGGACCGACGTCCCCCATTCGGTACGGGCCACGTGGTCGGCGCCGACGGTGTTATGGGCATACCGGGCGGGCTCACGCACGGCCTTCCCCGCGGCCACGCACCGTTCGGCCGCCTGCCAGTTGACCGCCGCGACGAAGTCCTTGTCCTTCTGCGAGGCGTTCACCTCGAGCAGGGTGTGGGCCCGTTCGCTGTTGTACGAGGTGAAGAAGGCCCAGCCGTGCGAGGGGCCCTTGCCGGCGTGCGCCAGGTCATAGTCGAACCCGGGCATCCGGATCTGGAACGCGAGCGCCATGTGGCCGGTGGCGCTGTCGATCTTCACGAAGGTCAGCACCCCGGCGAACTTGGTCGCGAAGTCGCTGATCGAGACGTCAGCCTGCGGGGTGGGCACGCTGAAGCGCGTGGCGGACACCGCGTACTCGGTGTTCTGCGTCACGAAGGGCGACGCGTGGTTGCCGGCCGTGTTGGGGATCTCGATGATCTCCTCGGTCTCCATCGTGCCGAGCTCCATCCGGGCGATGCGCGGCGTGTTGTTGCCGTTGATGAAGAGCCAGCGTCCGTCGGGCACGCCATCGGTCATCGAGAGCTCGGGATGGTGGGCGTCGTCCCACGGCACGAAGCCGTAGCTGGTCATCAGCATCGGCTTGGTCTGTTCGGTGTAGCCCCAGCCGGTCTCGGGGTCCTGCGAAAAGACCTTGATGGTCTTGAAGTGGCGGCCCGAGGGGAGGCCGTAGACCGACACCTGGCCGCTGAAACCGCCGGACATGAAGGCGTAGAACTCGTCCTTCGACCCGGGGGCGACGTAGACCCGCTGGGCGGCGTCAGCCGCGCCGACGGGCGCATTGGACTTGGGGCCGCAGGCGGCGAGAGCGAGGGCCGCCACGCCGGCGAGGGCGGTGTGGCGGAGCGAATGGGAGTGACGGGTGCGCATGAGTCGATTCCTCGGGTTCACTGGGCCGGCAGCGCCGGCGGCGCTGGCAGGGTCCGGAGGTATTCCAGTACTTCGCGGGCCTGCTCCGGGGTCAGGCCCAGGTTCGGCATTGCCAGCATGAAGGTCGCAAAAAGCTTCTTCGCTTCCGGGTGGCGCGCCACCATCGAATCGGGCGCGAGCATCATGTTCATCACGTATTCGGGTGTCCGGCGTCCGACCACACCGCCCAGGGCGGGGCCGACGTACCGTTCGTTGGGCTTGTGACAGCTCCCGCAGCGCGGTTCGAACAACTCCTTCCCCTCCTTCGCCAGGTGCGCGTCGATCGGTGCGAGCACGATCGGTGCGGTGATCGGCCCGATGCCGTGCTCCACCTGCCAGGGAGTGAGGTCGCCGGCGGCGGCGGTGGCGCCAGGTCCGGCCGGGGTGGACGGCGCGTCCTTCGATCCGCCGCACCCGAACAGGGCACCGGCGAGGAGGACCACAAGAGCGAGCGTTCGGCGACCCATGACGTCCTGCCTTTCGAGGTGACGGCGCGGAGCATTCGTCCGCTTGCCGGATTTATAATAGGATATTATCATCCTATTAGCAAGTATCTACATTTCTGGCCTGCCTTCGTCCCCGGGATCCCCATGCTCTCACAGACCGCCGAGTACGCTCTTCGTGCCCTGGTCCTGCT
>JANLXK010000197.1:0-2764 GCA_031365045.1 Gemmatimonadota bacterium
AAGCGGAAGCCCGCGGCCGACGAGGCGCCCAAGAAGGGCCGCCGCAAGGTGGCCAAGGCCAGCGAGCCCGCCCCGGCCGCCGAGGCCGCCAAGCCGGTCCGGCGCCGTCGCACTGCCGCCGAAGTGGCGGAGAGCGAAGCGGTGCTCGAAGCCGCCCGCCTCAAGGACGAGGTCGAGAAGGCCGCCTTCTTCGAACCGCTCGTGGTCGAGAAGAAGGACGAGGACATCGACATCGCCGCCTCCATCCAGGAACGCGCCAAGGCGCTGTTCAAGGATCTGCCGCCGATGCCGGTGGAGAGTGAGACGGGAGGAGACGAGGAGGACACGGAAGGAGAGGTCGTCGGGGCTGCGGTCAAGCCGGTCGACAAGCTCCCCGAGATCCCGAAGCTTCCGGTCAAGCCGGCCAACCCGTTCGGCGACGGTCGTCCCCCCGCCGGCCGGATCCCTCCTCGTCCTGCGGGTGCCACCACTGGCGCGCCTTCCGCGCCTGGCGCGCCTCCCGCGGGCCGCACCCCCTTCATCCCGCAGCGCATCCAGCGCCCCGCGCCGAGCACCGAGCGGGGCAGCAACCGCACGCCTCCGGGCGGGACCGGTGGTCAGCAGCGTACTGCGCCGGGCGGTGGGCCGAGCCGTCCGGGCGGTCCCCGTCCGGTGTTCAGCTCCAGCCGGGGCGGCCCTGCGCCGACCGGCGGCACGACGCCCAACTCGATCGACAAGAAGCCGGGTGGTGGTTCGCGTCCGGGCTCCAAGAAGGGTTTCGGCGGCAAGAAGGGAAAGAAGGCCGACGCCGAGGCGGTGCAGGCCAACATCCTGAAGACGCTGCACGGGATGCGCGGGCCGGCCGGCAAGAAGGGTCGCCGCTCCGACGCGCCGACCTACAGCCAGCTGCAGGCCGGCCTCGCCGCCGATGAGCGCCAGAAGGAGAAGACGCGGATCCGCGTCAACGAATTCGTCTCCGTGAGCGAGCTCGCCGACACGATGAAGGTCCCGTCCACCCAGATCGTCCAGTTCGCCTTCAAGGAGCTGGGCCTGATGGTGACGGTGAACCAGCGGCTCGACTTCGACCAGATCGAGCTGATCGGCAGCGCCTTCGGCTTCGAGGCGATCAAGGAAGAGGAGTACCAGGCCGAGGCCGAGAAGACGGTCACCACCGACACGCCCGAGGACATGAAGTTCCGGCCGCCGGTGGTCACCATCATGGGCCACGTCGACCACGGCAAGACCAGCCTCCTCGACTTCATCCGGCACGCCAACGTGGTGGCGGGCGAAGCGGGTGGTATCACCCAGCACATCGGCGCCTACCACGTCGCCCTGCCGGACGGGAAGGCGATCACCTTCCTCGACACGCCGGGCCACCAGGCCTTCACCGCCATGCGCGCCCGCGGCGCGCAGGTGACGGACATCGTGGTGCTGGTCATCGCGGCCGACGACTCGGTCATGCCGCAGACCATCGAAGCGATCAGCCACGCCAAGAACGCCGGCGTGCCGCTCATCGTGGCGATCAACAAGATCGATCTCCCCGGCGCCAACCCGGACAAGGTCAAGCAGGAGCTCCTGGCCCACGGCGTCGTGCTGGAGCAGTTCGGCGGCCAGGTCCTGAGCACCGAGATCAGCGCCAAGAAGGGGACCAACGTCGACCAGCTCCTCGCGCAGATCCTCCTGCAGGCCGAGATCCTCGACCTCAAGGCGAATCCGGACGGGCCGGCGCAGGGCTCCGTCATCGAAGCGACGCTCGATCCGGGCAAGGGTCCGCTCGCCACGGTCCTGGTGCAGCGCGGCACGCTCAAGACCGGCGAGGACTTCATCAGCGGCAAGTTCAGCGGCCGCGTCCGCGCCATGTTCGACGAGCGGGGCAAGTCCATCAAGGTCGTCGGTCCCTCGATGCCGGTGCAGATCCTTGGCTTCGAAGGGGTCCCGTCGGCGGGCGACTCGTTCGCCGTGGTCGATGACGCGGTGAGCGCGCGCGAGATCGCGCAGAAGCGCCAGCGGCTGGAGCGCGAGGCCCAGAGCCGCCGCACCCAGCGGGCGGCGAGCCTCGAGGACTTCTCGCGCCAGATGGCGGCCGGGGCGGTGAGCGCCCTCAAGCTGATCATCAAGGCCGACCAAGGCGGTCCGGCCGAAGCGCTGGCCGACGCGCTGGCCCAGCTCTCCACGGCCGAGGTCCGGGTGGAAGTGATCCACCGCGGCGTCGGCGCCATCACCGAGAGCGACGTGCTGCTGGCCAAGAGCGCCAATGCGATCATCGTCGGCTTCCACGTCCGGCCCGACGCCAACGCGCGGACCACGGCCGAGCGGGAGAACGTCGACGTCCGCACCTACCGCATCATCTATGAAGCGGTGGACGACATCCGGAACGCGCTCGAAGGGCTGCTCAAGCCGGAAGAGAAGGAGACCGTACTGGGCGAGGCCGAGGTGCTGCAGACCTTCAAGGTCTCGAAGATCGGCACCATCGCCGGCTGCATCGTCCGGAGCGGCACCATCGTCCGCGGCCACAAGGTCCGCGTGGTGCGCGACGGCACGCTGGTCTACACCGGCAACCTGTCGAGCCTCAAGCGCTTCAAGGACGACGTCAAGGAGGTCAAGGACGGCCTCGAGTGCGGCATCGGCGTCGAGAACTACAACGACCTCAAGGTCGGCGACCGGATCGAGAGCTTCAAGGTCGAGGAAGTGAAGCGGACGCTCGTGGGCAGCTCCGCGGATCTGGCCAAGTGAAGGTCATGAGTCGTGGGTCATGGGTCGTGGGGCACCGATGTGCGCGGTCCTC
>JANLXK010000216.1:0-9724 GCA_031365045.1 Gemmatimonadota bacterium
CCAGAAGGCCCAGTTCCACTCGCGGCCAGACCTCACCCCCCGGCCGCCCCTCCCCCTCCCCCTCCCCCTTCCGGGGGAGGGGAGCGCTCAGACCTCACCCCCCGTCCCACGCTCCCTTTCAGACCTCACCCCCCGGCCCCCTCTCCCTTTGGGAGAGGGGGTGACTCGGCGCCGAGGACCGCGCGGATGGCCTCAGCCAGTCGCGTGGCATCGACCTCCTCGCTGCCGATCCTGACGATTCGGAGACTTCACTGTCGAAGGACGGATTCACGAGACCGATCATACTCTGCGATGTCGGGATCGAGATGAATCCCCCCGTCCACTTCGATGACCAACGAGTGCTCCGCGCAGAAGAAGTCAACGATGAATCCATTGATCACCTGTTGTCGACGGAACTCTAGTCCCAACATCCGACGACCCCGCAGCAACTCCCAAGTGGCCCTCTCGCTGGGCGTTCCCGCTCGTCGCTGGACTCGGGCCAGCTCCCGGCGGTCTGGCCGGACGAACTGATGGTTGGTGATCCCTCCGCGGAACTGGTATCGCATGACTTACGGTATCACCCCACTTGGGTGTCTCCGTCGTCCAACGAACGCGCGCCGGCACAGAATTTCGCAATGCACGGAGCAGCTCCCCCTCTCCCAACGGTTGTGGGGTTTGGGGGTTGTGGTCTTAATGAGCGGAGGGGTTTGGGGGGTGAGGTCTGAATGAGCGGAGGGGGTTGGGGGGTGAGGTCTGAAGCTGTTCCAATTTGGACTCGCTCGTTCCTCCTTCCCTCCCGTTCATTCTCTCTGTAGGATTTCCCAGCGCTTTCGCGGTCCCCGTCCCATCCATTAGAGGTCCCATGGTCCACCGTCACGCTCGTGCCGGCGCAGGTCTCGCCCTCGCATACCTCCTGACCGCATGTGCCACCGGCAACGCGCAACAGCCAGCGCCTGCTGGCGGTCGCCCCGGAGGGCCAGGCGCGCCGGCCGCGCCCACCGGCCCGAAGCCTTACGCCGAGGTCATCACCGACAAGGCGAAGAGCGATTCCGGGCTCTACCTCGTGCACCAGGTGAAGGACAAGTGGTACTTCGAGATCCCCAAGGCCCTTTTCGGTCGTGAGATCCTGGTCGTCAGCCGGCAGGCCCGCACCAGCACCGACCTCGGCTACGGCGGCGAGGAGCTCAACGAGCAGGTCATCACCTGGGAGCGGGGACCGAACGACAAGATCCTCCTCCGGGTCAAGAACTACGACAACATCGCGAGCGACACCACCCAGCCGATCGCGATCGCGGTGGCCAACTCAAACCTGCCCCCCATCGTCGCGGCGCTCGACATCGCGGCCTGGAACAAGGACAGCAGCGCCGTGGTGGACGAGGTGACGAGCCTCTTCGCCAAGGACCTGCCGCTCTTCGGGCTCGACAAGGGGACCCGTGAGGGGCTCAAGATCCGCCGGCTCGACGACGGGCGCTCTTTCATCAACTGGATCCACTCGTACCCCACCAACGTCGAAGTCCGCGCCACGCTGACCTATGACGCCGCCGAGCCGCCGAGCAACGGCAGCACCGCGAGCATCACGATCGAGGTCAACCAGTCGATGGTGCTTCTCCCCGAGCACCCGATGGCGTCACGCCGCTGGGACGAGCGGGTCGGCTTCTTCTCCACCTCGATGACCGACTACTCCCGCCCCGAGCAGCGCGCGGTGGCCCGCCGGTACATCACCCGCTGGCGGCTCGAGCCGAAGGATACCGCGGCCTTCAATCGCGGTGAGTTGGTGGAGCCGGTCAAGCCGATCATCTATTACATCGATCCTGCCACACCGATGCAGTGGCGCCCCTACCTCCGTGAAGGGGTGGAGGACTGGAACATCGCGTTCGCCGCGGCCGGTTTCCGGAACGCGATCAGCGCGCGCGAGCCACCGACCCCGGCCCAGGACCCGGAGTTCTCCCCGGAGGACGCCCGTTACTCGGTGATCCGCTACTTCGCCTCGAATGTCCAGAACGCGTACGGCCCGAGCGTGGTCGACCCGCGGAGCGGCGAGATCCTCGAGAGCGACATCGGCTGGTACCACAACGTGCAGAACCTGCTGCGCAATTGGTTCCTGATCCAGACCGCGGCGGTCAACCCGTCGGTGCGCGGGACCGCCTTCACCGACTCGATCATGGGCCAGCTGATCCGGTTCGTGTCGAGCCACGAGGTGGGCCACACAATCGGCCTGCCGCACAACATGAAGGCCAGCTCGAGCTACCCGGTGGACTCGCTCCGCTCGCGCGACTTCACCTGCCGGATGCACACTGCACCCTCCATCATGGACTACGCCCGGTTCAACTACGTGGCGCAGCCGGGCGACAACGCCTGCCTCTATCCCGGCATCGGCGTGTACGACATCTACGCCATCCGCTGGGGCTATCGGCCGATCCCGTCGGCCACCACGCCCGACGCCGAGAAGCCGACCCTGGACGGCTGGATCCGTGAGCACGAGACCGACCCGATGTACCGCTTCGGCGACCCGAGCCAGACCGATCCCGGGTCGCAGACCGAGGACCTCGGCAACGACGGCGTCCGCGCCGGCGAGCTCGGCGTCGCCAACCTCAAGCGGATCCTGCCGCAGCTGCGCGAATGGACCCGTGAGCCCGGCGCCGACCAGAGCCAGCTCCGCGAGCTCTATGACCAGGTCGTGATCCAGTGGAACCGGTACCTGGGCCACGTGATCACGATCGTCGGCGGGATGGACTGGACCCGCCGCGCCACCGACCAGGAGCCCGCGCCGTTCACCATCATCCCGAAGGCGCGCCAGCAGGCGGCGGTGTGGTTCCTGAGCGAGCAGGCGTTCAAGACGCCGACCTGGCTGATCGACCAGCCGACCCTCGGCCGGATCGAGGGGATCGGCATCGTCGAGCGGATCCGCCAGCGCCAGGTCGCGGTGCTCAACAACCTGCTCGAACCGCGGCGGATGCAGCGCCTCAGCGAATCGCAGGCGGTGGCGCCGGGCTCGTATGGCGTGGGTGACCTCTTCGGCGACGTACACCAGGCGATCTGGACGGAACTCTCGACGCCGAGGCCCGTCATCGACAACTTCCGGCGCGACCTCCAGCGCGGCTGGCTCGACCGGATGCAGTTCCTGATGACACAGGAGCTCCCGCCGCCGACCTTCCCGCCCGGCTTCACTCCGCCGGCCGGGTTCGTCAACGTCTCGGTGTCGCAGTCCGACATCCGCGCCTTCGCGCGGGGCGAGCTGACCGACCTCCGTACCCAGGCGCGCGCGTCGCTGATCCGCGTCACCGACCGCCCGACCCGCCTGCACCTGAACGACGTCCTTGCCAGGATCGAGGATATTCTGAATCCACGGCGGTAACGCCGGGGTAGGAAGGTAGGAAGGGAAGAGGGTAGGAAGCTGGCTCCCGAGCGGAGCGAACTTCCTACCCTCTTCCCTTCCTCCCTTCTTACCTAAGCTTGCTTCGCGATCCACTCCTTCGCGTCGTCCTCGCTGTCGAACGCCGGGATGGTGCGCTTGGAGAAGTACATCACCGTGAGGTACGCGGCCTTGTGGAGCGTCCCCATTCCCACGATCGCACCGGCGCGCACGAAGGGGCCATTCTCGGCCGCGAGCTTCTTCATCGCAGAGAGCACGGCACTGTTGAAGCGCGAGCCGCGGACGTTGGTGAGCGTGTAGAGCGACTTCGGCGGCTGCTGCTGGATGATGGTCCCGGCCTCGGTGATCGCGGCGAGCGCTTCGGGCTCCTCAGCGATCCCCGCGAAATCGAGTTTCGCGATCCGCTTCCCCTTGTATTCCGTGAACGTGGTACGCGCCATCCGGGCCTCTCCGTCGAAGATCGTGGGCCTATCCGCCGAGCTTCGCGAGGCGTTTCATCACCGTTCGCTGGGCGCGGCCATCGGGCACCGCCAGAAAGATAGTGTCATCCCCTGCAATGGTGCCCAGTAGCTCGGTCCAGGCCAGCCGGTCGAGCGCCACCGCGACCCGGTTGGCCTCCCCCGGCGGCGTGTGGATCACCAGCAACGCGTCCCCGGCCCGGTCCACGGTCAACAACCCCTCGGCGATCCGCTGCTCGTCGGGATCGCCGTGCTCCTTCCGCATGCGCGCGGGCCGGGCGTACGCCCCGTCGATCTTCACCAGGCGGAGGGAGGTGATGTCGCGGCTCACGCTGGACTGGGTCACCGACCACTCCTCCCCGCGCAGCGCCTCGGCCAGCTCCTCCTGCGTCTCGATGCGCCGGGTGGAGATGATCTCCAGGATCCGCAGGTGACGCTTCTTCCGTTCGGCGGTCATCGCGATCCTCCGGCCAGGCGTTCGAGCGCCCCTTCCCACCGCCGCCGCGCCGCCCCGTTCCAGCGCCGCGCGGCACGGATGCGCGTGCGGGCGGCGTCGAGTGCGAGGTTTCCCATCCCACCGACCACCTTCCGCGCCGCCAGGATCTCCCCCGGCGTGAGCGCCGGGAGCTTCGCCCCCTTCTTCAACTCTGCCGCCACCGCCCGATAGGCGATGCGGAATGGGGTCCCGGCCGCCGTCCGACGAAAGACCTCATCGGTGGCCAGGATGTCGCCGCTCAACGCGCGGGCGCCACGCACCCGATCCACTAGGAGCCGAGGGACCGCGCTCGTCATCATCCCGAGCATCTCGGTGGTCCGGTCGATCCCCCGGAAGAGCGGCGCCTTGAGGAACTGGAAGTCGCGATGATAGCCGCTCGGCAGGCCACGCCCGAGTGCCAGCACCTCGGCGAGCGCTCCTTCGACCTGCGCCGCCCGCGCGCGGGTGAGCTCGAAGAGGTCGGGGTTCCGCTTGTGCGGCATGATGCTCGAGCCGGTGGCGAGCTCCGCCGGCAGCACCAGCCAGCCGAACTCCTCCGCGCTGTAGAGGATCACGTCGGTCGAGAGCTTGGCGAGGTCGTGGCCCAGCTGCGCGCACCAGAAGAGCACCGCGGCCTCGAGCTTGCCGCGACCGTTCTGCACCGCGGTGACGCTCGCATCGAGGCCACCGAACCCGAGGGCGCGCGCGACCCCCTTCCGGTCGTACGGGAGCGGCGTCCCGTAGCCTGCCGCACTGCCGAGCGGTGAGCGGTCGATCCGCCGGTAGACGGCATCGAGCGACTCGGCGGTATCGAGCAACCCTTCGGCGTGCGCCAGTGCCCAGAGTCCGGCCGACGAAGGCATCGCGCGACGCTGGTGGGTATAACCGGGCCAGACCACGCTGCGATGACGCGACGCGAACTTGGTGAGCGCATCGGCGGTGTCGAGCGCCTGCGCGTGGAGACCCAACACCGCGTCCCGCAGGTAGAGCCGCAGGTCGGTGACCACCTGATCGTTGCGGGAACGCCCGGCGTGGATGCCGAGTCCCACGTCGCCGAAGCGGCGAGTGAGCCAGAACTCGACGGCCGAATGGACGTCCTCGTGTTCTTCACCGATGGTGAGCCTGCCGGCGGCGTGAGCGGCGAGCGCGGCGCGGAGCGCCTTCACCCACTCGCGCCGTTCGCCAGGACGGATGCCGAGGCCCTGCAGATGCCCGAGGCTGCCGAGGATGTCCCACCGGATCAGGCGGGCATCGAGCTCGCGGTCCTCGGCGACGGTGTAGGCGAGCATCTTGGCATCCACCTCACCCTCGGAGGCCCAGAGCATTTGGTGCGACCGCGCGTCCGTGCGTCCGTGCGATGTCATCCCAGGTACTCCTTGGCGAGGCGGGCGTAGAAGGCGCGGGCGGCGGTCACTTCAGGGAGGTCCACGAACTCGTCCGGCGTGTGCGACCGGCGGCTGGTGCCGGGACCGCACTTGATCGCATCGGCTTCGCGGACGAAGACCCAGTCGGAGCAGGTGGGGGAGCCGAAGGTCTTGGCCGTGGGCCGGGCGCGAAGTGCGGCCGCGAGGAGGGCCGAGTTGGCCGGGGTCTCACAGGGCACCAGCCGTTCGCTGGTCACGATCACCTCTGAGCGCAGGTGCTTCTTCAATTCGGCGCCGAGCTCCTGGTGGGTCCAGGCGGGGGTGCTCCGGATGTCGAGCACCGCCTTGGCGCTGGGTGGGGTGACGTTCCGGCTCACACCTGCTTCCAGCATCGTGGCGGTGAGGGTCGGGTGGCCGAGCACCGGGTGCGGCCGGTCCTGGGCGAGGGAGGTGAGGGCGAGGAGATCGGCGGCGAGAAGGCTCACAGAATTGGTGAATCCTCCCTCAGAAGCGTAGCCGGCGTGGCGCTGGTCTCCCTTGGCGATGAGGTCGACCATCATCAATCCTCGTTGGGCGACCGCGATGTCGAGATTGGTCGGTTCGCCGACCACCGCAGCGTCGAACGGCCCGTGCTTGGCGACCGCCTGCGGCATCGAGGTGTTCTTGGTCTCCTCGCCGTAGCCGAGGACCACGACCAGCTCACCGTGCGAGGGGCCGCCACGAGCGGCGAGATCGGCCGCAGCAGCGAGCATCGCCGCCACCGAAGCCTTCGCATCTCCGGAGCCTCGGCCGTAGAGCTTCTCCCCTTCGATCGTCGCCTTGAAGGGGTCGCGGGTCCACCCTTCGCCGGCGGGCACCGTGTCGAGATGGGAGACGAAGGCGAGCCGAGGACCGGGCTTGTGGCCTCCCACCCGGACCACGATCCCCGTCTCATCCTTCACGACCCTCAGCCCCAAGCCCTTGGCCCACGTCTCGATGAACACCGCCACCTGCCCCTCGTCACCGGAGACCGAGGGGGTCGCGACCAGGTCGCGGAGGAGGGTGACTTCAGTCGGCAAGGTCGACACCGATGTACGTCGCCTTTTCCTTGCGACCCACGATCATCGAGCCGACGCCGGCCCCGGTGAACACCTCGAGCAGCAGCGCGTCGGGCGAGCGCCCGTCGATGATGTGCGTCCGCTCGACCCCGCTGGTGGCGGCGCGGATGCAGGCCTCGACCTTGGGGCGCATCCCGCCGGCCAATGCGCCGCTCGCCATCAGCTCGGTGAGGTCGTCGGGGTCGGCGAAGGTCACAAGGGTCGCGGCGTCACTTCGGTCGCGCAGCACGCCCGGCACGGCGGTCAGGAAGATCAGTTTCATCGCCCGGAGCGCCACGGCCACCGACTCGGCCACGGTATCGGCATTGACGTTGAAGACGTTGCCGTCGCCGTCACCGGCAAGGCTTGCGATCACCGGCACGAACCGGCCGTCGAGGAGGGTCGTGACGACGCGTGGGTCGACCCCGGCGATGTCACCCACGTGGCCGTAATCGACGGTACGCTCGACCCCGTTGTCGTCCACAACGCGCACCGGCGGACGGCGCCGCGCCGTGAGAAGGTCGCCGTCCACGCCGGTGAGTCCCACGGCCTGGATCTCGTGCTCGCGGAGTGCGGCGACGAGGTCGGTGTTGAGCGTGCCGGCGAAGGCCATCTTGACCGCTTCGAGCGCCGCTTCGTCGGTGACCCGCCGCCCCGCGACCATCTGGGGCTCCTGGCCGAGCCGGCGCTGGAGGTCGCTCGCCTGGGGGCCGCCGCCGTGGACCACCACGAGGCGGATGCCGAGCGAGTGGAGGAGCGCCAGCTGGCCCGCGACGTGGTCGAGGGCGGTCGGGTCCTTGAGCACGTCGCCGCCGAGCTTCACGACGAAGGTCTGGTCGCGGTAGGCGCGGACGTAGCGGAGTGCGCCCTTGAGGCCGGCGATGCCTTTCGAACTGTCGATCATGCTTCCATCCTCGTGGTGGTGACCGGTGACCAGTGACCCGTGACCGGGCCCGGTGGATCGATCTCCATTGACCGCCCGGTCACCGGTTACCGGTCACCGGTCACTGCTTCCCGATCAGCTCCAGCAGCAGCGCCCGCTGCGCGTGGAGCCGGTTCTCTGCTTCGTCGACTACCGCGGAGTTGGGGCCGTCGAGCACGGCGCCGTCGATCTCGACGTTGCGACGGACCGGGAGGCAGTGGAGGACTCTCCCCTTCCCGTTCTTCGTTGCCTTTACCCGGTCGGTCGTGAGCTTCCAATCGCGGAGGCCCGCGCGGAACTTCCCCTCTTCCTCCGGGCGGCCGAAATACTCCAGGGCGCCCCACGACTTGGGATAGACCGCGTGTGCCCCGGCGATGGCGCCATCGAGATCGTCAGTGACGCTGACGGACCCGCCACGAGACTTCGCCAGCCGATCGATGAGCCCCATGTCCTCGGGGTCGAGGTCGTAGCCGGATGGACGGGCGAGGACGATCTCCATCCCGAGATGTGCCGCCGCGATCGCGGCGCTGTTTGGCACCGCGGTCGGCAGCGGCTTCGGGTGCCAGGCCCAGTGGAGCACGAACTTCTTGCCGCGAGTTTCGCCCAGTTGTTCCTGCAGCGTGAGCGCGTCGGCGAGGCCCTGACAGGGGTGCCGCCGCGCCGACTCCATGTTGATGACCGGCTTCTCGCAGTACTTCGCAAAGTTCCGCACCACTTCGTCGCGCCGGGCGGACTCCCAATCGGTCCCCTTGGGGAAGCTCCGGAGCCCGAGCGCGTCGGCGTAGCGGCCGAGCACGCGCGCCGCTTCGATGATGTGCTCGACCGTGGTGCCGTCCATCACGGCGTTCAGGTCGGTCTCGAGGCTCCAGCTCCCCTTCCCCGGCTCCAGGATCACGGCATGACCGCCGTGCAGGAACATTGCGGTCTCAAAGCTCGCGCGGGTGCGGAGGCTCGGGTCCATGAACACGAGCGCGAGCACCTTCTTCTCAAGCCCGCCGGGGAACTCGCCCTGCTTGACCCGCTTGGCGAGGGCCAGGAGCCCGTCGATCTCGTCGGGGCCCCACTCCTCCATCGCCAGGAAGTCGCGCTTGGTCACAGTACGGCCTTCAATCCGGTGAGCAGCAGATCGGCCTCGGCGGCCGAGAGCGTGAGCGGCGGGAGGAGCCGAACGATATTCGGGTCTGCCGAGGTGCCGACCAGGATCTTGTGACCCCAGAGCGCCTTCTGGATCTCCGCGGCGGGGCGCCCGAAGTCGAGGCCCAGCAACAGCCCGCGCCCCCACACCTTCTTGACGCCGAGCGCCTTGGCGCCGGCGACGAGCTGGCGGCTCACCCGTTCGACGTGCGGCAGCACATCTTCACGATCGAGTACCTCGAGCGTGGCGAGCGCTGCCGCGCAGGGGACCGGTCCGCCGCCGAAAGTGGAGCCGAGGTCGCCGGCGTCGAGCTTGGCCGCGAGTGCGGTCGTGATGACCGTGGCCCCGATCGGGAGTCCCGAGGCCAGCCCCTTGGCGATGGTGATGACGTCCGGGATGACCCCGAACGACTCCGCGGCGGTGAACTTCCCCGTGCGACCGACGCCGCATTGGATCTCGTCGTAGATCAGCACTGCACCGGCCCGGTCGCAGGCGTCACGGGCGGCGGCCAGGAATTCCGGCGTGCAGTCCTTCGCCCCCGACATTCCCTGGATCGGCTCGAGGATCACCGCGGCGACGCTCGTGTCGACCACGCCCTCGAACCCCTTCGGGTCATTGAACGGGACCTTGATCGAGAGGGGCACGCCGGCCCGCACCGCGGGGGCCTGGTACTTCGCCCCGTCGGTCACGGCCGCGACGCCGAGGGTGCGACCGTGCCACCCGCCGGTGATGCTCACGACCTTCTGGCGGGCGGTCGCCTTCCTTGCGATCAACAGCGCATTCTCGTTCGCCTCGGCGCCCGAATTACAGAAGAAGACCTTGGAAAGATCTCCGGGGCAGCGGCGGGCGAGCTCGTCGGCGAGCCGCTCGCGCTGGAGCAGCGGCACGGCCATCGAGTAGAAGATCAACTCCGCCGCCTGGTCCTGGATCGCGCCGACGACG
>JANLXK010000235.1:0-2383 GCA_031365045.1 Gemmatimonadota bacterium
GGGCGCGGAGCGCCACAAGGACCGCGAGCGGCAGGAGGAGCGAGGCGGCGAACGTGATGGTCGTCAGTCGTCGTTGGGCCGCAGCGAGAGCCTCCGCGTCAGCCTCGTCGGCCCAGCTCCGTCGCAACAGGGTGCGCGCGGGGATCGCGCCGATGCAGACGAGGGCGCCAGCATAGCCGAGCGCCCGGGTGAGTGCGGAAAGATCGAGGAAGGACATCAGATACGTGGTACTGGGTGCTGCGTACTGCGTGGATGCTTCGACAGCGTCAGATCCTTGACGCGGCGGCGCAGCACGCGGCACGCAGCACGCAGCACGGCCGGTTCAGGGCTGATACGTGAACTGGTATTTCCCGCGCATCACGTGCCCGTCGGGGCCGGCGGTGCGGTAGGCCACGGTGTACTTCCCCGGGGTCAGTGGTCCGCGTACGACGGTCATCAGCGCCATCGAATCGGCGATGGCGTGAGTGCCGCTCACCAGGATGACGGAAGAGTCGGGAGCGATCAGCCGGATATTGGAAAGCGCGGCGTCGGGGCGCTCGGTGAACCAGAGGGTCAGTTCGGTCGGGGCGGCCGCGACGGTGGCGTCGACGGCCGGGATCGCCTTGACGAGGACCGCGTGAAAGGCCCAGACGAGCGAAGCGAATGCGACGGTGGCAACGAATATGGGCACGACAGCCCGGCGGAGAATGCGGTACATTTCAGGTTTCCGGTAGATGATGACCCCCGAAATCTAATCTGGAAGGGGAGTGGGCTGTGTGGCCCACCTCACCAATCAGCGTCTCAAGGTCGTAACCCCTTCCAGAGGCACCTGATGTCCATCCGGGCCTGCCTTTTTGTCATCTTCCTGGCATCTGTCCTCGGCTGCCAGGCGGAGACGTTCACCTCCTCCGGCCCGACCGGGCTCGAGGTCCTGCACGGCCCTCCCCCGCTCGTCAGCCTCGGGACCGAACTCGACACTCTGCTCCTCGTGCGGGTGGTCGACGAAGCCGGGCATCCGATCTCCGGGGTCGAAGTCACCTGGCAGATCATCGACGGGGACGGCGAACTCATCCCCGGTGCTCTCCTTTCGGGTGCGGATGGGCTCGCCTCGGCGCGGTGGAAATTCGGGATGATCCCGGGTCCGAAGCGGGCTCAGGTGAACGTCGCGGGGCTGGACCCGGTCACTTTCAGCACCGAGGCGGTGGGATTCCGCGCGGTGCAGGTGACCGCGGGATACACCCACGCCTGTGCGCTCGACGCCGGCGGGATCCCTTGGTGCTGGAATGCCGACTCGATCGGGCGGGGTGCGCCGGGAGCCTACAACGATATCCGGCCGACCCAGGTCGGTGGTGGACATCAGTTCGCCGAGATCCGGGCGGGGGACAGCTACACCTGCGGCCGGACCGCCTCTGGGGAGGTGTGGTGCTGGGGCGATGCGTACTTCTCGGCATTCGGCCCCGGCATCACAACGCCGCAGGGGACGCCCATCCGGATCGCGGGGCTCCCCGCGCTCCGCATCCTCCGCACCGGGTTGGGTCACTCCTGCGGTATCGCTACCGACTCCACCACCTGGTGCTGGGGGAACAATTCGGCCGGGCAATCCGGCGCCGGCGGGACGTCGGTCGCTCCGACCCAGATCAGCACCTCACTCACGTTCGTCGACTTGGCCCTCGGCTCCGGGCACAGCTGCGGCCTGACGGCCGCCGGGACGGCCTACTGTTGGGGAAACAACAGTGTGGACCAGCTGGGCGACTCGGGGGCGACGCGCAATGCACCGACGACGCCTGTCCTCGGAGGCCACGCATTCGTGGAACTCCAAGCGGGTGACGACAACAGCTGCGGGCGCACCTCGACCGGGGAGGTCTGGTGCTGGGGGCGGGAGCTCTATACCGGCACTGCGCGCTTCCCGAGCAAGCTCGATCTCCCACCCGCCTGGTCCCTCTCGGTCTCACAGGACTACATCGCGGTCGGGACGCTCGGTGGGCGCGTCGCGTTCGCGCCCTTTGGACCGTTCCCCCCCTACGTTCTTCCGGTCGAGATCGAGGTGCAGGGCGTCCAGCAGATCGCGGGACGGGAGAGTTACTGCCTCATCACTCGGACGGGGGAGGTATTCTGCAGCGGCTCGATCGTGGACCAAGTCTCCTGCAGTTCGATCTCGCCGTACGGCTGCGCAGACACCGGCCCGATCCCTCTTCCGGTGGGTGGCCGGGTCTACGGCTACCCGCCCTTCGGCGACTAAGCCTCCAACAGCGCCACGACCTCGAAATACCCTTTCTCCCCCGCGAGGGCGGCAGGGGTACGTCCGTCATCGTCTGCGGTGTCGCGATCGGCGCTGTTGGAGGCTTAGTCGCCGAAGGGCGGGTAGCCGTAGACCCGGCCACCCACCGGAAGAGGGATCGGGCCG
>JANLXK010000263.1:0-10323 GCA_031365045.1 Gemmatimonadota bacterium
CCGCGACGGCCGCGGTCGACGAAGCAAGGGGTGTGCTTTCCGAACGCCGGCAGCTGCCCAACCCCACCGCGAGCTACACACACAGCACCGACCTGCCCCGCCAGTCCGCCACGGTCCAGCAATCATTCGACTGGCTATTGAGCCGCGGGGGCTCGGTGGGAGCCGGGCGTGCCCTCCTGGCCCGCGCCCGCGCAGACCTCGCCGGAGCGGGACGCGATCTCGCTCGCGACGTGCATTCGGTTTTCGTCGGCGCGTTGGCGGCCACTGAAGCGCGTCGCCTGGCGGAGGCGCAGTTGGCCGTGGCCGACACACTCGGACGGATCGCCGCCCGCCGGCTCGCGGCCGGTGACATCCCCGCGGCCGAGGCCGACCGCCTTGGACTCGAGCGGATCCTCGCGCTCCAGACACTTTCCCGCGCACGGGCCGAAGAGGCCCGCGCCTCGCTCGCGCTGGCTCGGACCCTGGGATGGCCCGACGGGACCGCCCTGCCACCGCTCGCCGGTTCGCTCGCCGATGGGCTCGAACGCCCCGCACCTGCGGCACCCCCGTTGACCGAGCTCCCCCGTATCCAAAGCGCGATGGCCGATTCGGCGGCCGCAACTGCGGAGGCGAACAGCGCCAGCTGGGCACGCTTTCCTCTGCCGACGCTCGAGGCGGGGCGCCAGTGGGATGATGCGGATCTCCCCGGAAAGCGGCTCTGGACCGTCGGCGCGAGCATCCCGATCCCGCTCTTCAATCGCGGAGGCGCCGCCGCCGCCGCCGCTCGCGCGCGGGCGCGCATCGCCTCGGCCGACCTCCTCGAGGCCCGGCTCGGCGCCCGGCAGGCGCTGGGCGAGGCCAAGGTCCAGCTGGACGAGGCCCGCCTGCGTGCCCGACTCGCGAGCGATTCGCTCCTGCCGGGCGCGGCGCGGCTCAGGGCGCGCGCGACCCGCGCGTATTCCCTGGGTGAGACCGGCGCGCTTCCCCTCCTCGAAGCGCTGCGTACCGAACGGGAGATCGTCGCCGGTGCGCTGAACGACCTCCTCGCCTACCAGGAAGCGCTGGCCGACTGGAACTCCTTGACCGGAGCGACCGAATGAAGCGCCTGGCCCTTCTCGCCCTGACCCTCGCCGCCTGCTCCCCCTCCGGGAGCAACGCCCCGGCCCAGGCGGAGGTCCCGGTCACGCTCGACCACGTACGCCGCGATTCGGTGGTGGTCTTCCTCGAAGCGGACGGGCGGCTCGTCTCCCGTCCCGAAGGCTCCGCCCTCCTCGTGGCCCCCGCCGACGCGGTGGTGGGCCGGGTCCACACCCAGATCGGCGCCCGACTCGCCGCCGGCGCGCTCGCGCTCGAACTCGACATCCCCGATCTCGCCGCACAGGCCGCAGGACTCCGGGCACAGGCCATCGCCGCGATGGCCGATGCCGATCGCCAAAAGCAGCTCCTGGCGGAAGGGATCGCCTCGCGTCGTGACGTGGAGGAGCGGACTGCCGCCGCTGAGGCGTTGCAGCTCCAGGCCGCCGCCGCCGAGGCGCTGAGCCGACGGGCCAGGGTCCGGAGCCCGCTGAAGGGCGTCGTGTCACAGCTGTTCGTGCGCCCGGGGATGCGCGTCGCCGCCGGAGCTCCCTTGCTCGAGGTGATCGATCCGTCGAAGGTGTACGCCTCGGCCACCATCGCCGCGACCTCCCTCGCCGGCATCCACGCGGGCCAACCCGCCTTCCTGCACCTGGAAGGGGGCACCGCCGACTGGCCCGCGGAGGTCGAGAGCGTCGGATCGACGGTCGATTCCCTCTCCAACACCACCCAGGTGCTGGTCCGACCCCGCCGGTACGACCCGATGCTCCGGCCCGGCCTCGGCGTGACGATCCGGATCCAGGTCACCGTGCATCGCAACGTGCTGGTGGTTCCGGCGGCGGCGCTGGTCTTCGTCGGGAATACGCCGACCATTTTCGTGGTCGGTGCCAACAGCATCGCGCGCGCCCGCACCGTGGTCCCGGTGGCCCGCGGCGAGGGTGCGGTCGAGATCACCGGCGATGTGAAGGCCGGTGACCGCGTCGTGACCGTCGGTGCCTACGGCCTTCCCGACAGCGCCCGCGTGCTCCCCCGGGCCGCCACGCCGTGAGCCTCGCGTACTACGCCCTCCGGCACCGTCCCGCCATTGCCCTCGCCGCCGTTTTACTCACGATCGGAGGTCTTTACGCTGCTACCTCCCTCCCGTCCGGTATCTACCCGGAGGTGGAGTTCAATCGGATCATGGTCGTCGCTGGGGGCGGCACATTCGAACCGCGCGACATGGTGGTGGCCGTCACGCGGCCGCTGGAAGAGGGGTTGATCGGTGTCGTCGATCTCCGGCGACTGCGGAGCCGCACCGTGCGGGGCGGCGCCGAGCTCAGCCTCGACTTCCGCCCCGGCGCCGACATGGCTTTCGCCCTGCAACAGGTCCAGGGACGAATGGCGACGCTTGGACCGATGCTGCCGAGTGGCCTTGAGCTCCAGGTCGAACGGCTCACCCCCTCGGTCTTCCCGATCCTCCAGTTCGAACTCCGAGGTGGCGACCCCGTGCTCTTGCGCGACCTCGCGCAATTTGTCATTCGTCCACGGCTCGCGCGCTTGGCGGATGTCGGGACTGTAGACGTTCAGGGCGGCCTCGTACGAGAAGTGTCCGTCCAGGCCGATCCGCAGCGTCTCGTCGCTCGCCGCCTTCCGATCACCGCGCTCGCCGCACAGATCAGCGCCGGCAACACGATCCTGCCCGCCGGCCGACTCGACCGGGAGTATCGCCAATTCAGCGCAGTGGTCTCCGGCTTGGCCTCGGCCCCCGACGCCGTCGGCGCCCTCGTGGTCCAGAGCAACGGTGCCACCCCGGTGCGGGTGCGCGACGTGGCCTCGGTGGGCTACGGGACCGAGGATCTCTTCCAGCTCGCGAGCGGGAACGGCACCCCGGCGGCGCTGATCAACGTCTCCCGCCAGCCGAGCGGGAGCATCCTCCGGGTGGACGCGGCGGTACTCGCGAGTGTCGACTCGATCCGCGCTATCCTCCCCGCCGGAGTGCGGCTCGATCTCGTGTATGACCAAGGCGCTCTCGTCCGCGATTCGATCGCGAGCGTCCGGGACGCGATCCTGGTCGGCGGCCTGCTGAGCGCACTCGTCCTGTTCCTGTTCCTTGGCCGACCGGCGCTTACCCTCGCGGCCGCGGCTACGGTCCCGTTGACGATCGCCGGCACGTTCGGGTTCCTCTGGCTCTTCGGTGACTCGCTCAACCTGATGTCACTTGGCGGGATCGCGGTGGCGGTCGGTCTCATCATCGATGACGCGGTGGTGGTGGTGGAGAACCTCGAGCGTCACCTTCCCGCGGACGGCAGCGCCCTCGGCCGCGCGGGGATCGAAGCGGCGATCCAGGAGATCCTCGGTCCCGTCACCAGTTCCACGATCACCACGGTCGTCGTCTTCGCGCCGCTCGGGCTCCTGGAGGGTGTGGTGGGGCAGTTCTTCCACTCCTTCTCCCTCGCCCTCGGGATCGCGGTGCTCTTGTCGCTCGTCTACGCCACCGCTCTCCTCCCGGCCGTGGTCGAAGGACTCCTCCGTCCCGGCGAACGGCACAAGGGCCCGATCCTCCGGCTCGACCGACTTGAGGCGGTCTACCTGCGGGTGGCCCGGACCCTGATCGAGCATCCCCTGCGGGCGGCCGCGGCGGCGGGGATCATCGTCGTCGTCGGGCTGGGGGTAGCGACCAGGCTCGACACCGGCTTCCTCCCCGACATGGACGAAGGGGGCTTCATCCTCGACTACTGGGCGCCGACCGGGACCTCGTTGGCCGAGACCGATCGGCAGCTCGGCGTGCTCGAAGGGATCCTGCGGGCGGATCCGGCCATCGACGCCTTCACCCGTCGCACCGGAAGAGAGCTCGGCTTGTTCGCGACCGGCCCCAACCGGGGCGATCTCACCGTGCTGCTCAAGCCGCTTCACGACCGCGATGCCTCGGTCTTCACCGTCATGGATCGCCTGCGAGGAGAACTGGATCGGCACGTGCCGGCGCTCCGGACCGAGTTCCACCAGGTGCAGGCCGACCTCCTGGGCGACCTCACGGGGAGCCCCGCCCCCGTCGAGATCAAGCTTTTCAATCCTGAAGTCCGGGTGGCGGAAGCCGCGGCGCGTTCTGTCGCGGGACGGCTGGAGGGAATGACCGGGCTTGAGGACTTCTTCAATGGCGTGACTGGCGACGTCCCGTCGATGGTCGTGCAGGTCGATCCGGTGCGCGCGTCGGCATTGGGCCTCACGATCCAGGAGGTGGGGCTCCAAGCCCGGGCCGGCATGTTCGGAGCGGCAGCGGGCGAGCTGCGAGAGACCGACCGGCTGGTCGGGATCCGCGTGCGCTATCCCGACGCAGTGCGCATCGCTCCGGACGTGTTCGGGCGGCTTCCGATCATCGGGCCGCGCGGCTGGGCCCCATTGGCAAGCCTCGGCACCGTCAGGGATACTGCCGACATCAGCGAGCTGACCCGGGAAAATCTCAAGCCGTTCGTTGCGGTCACCGGAGCGATCGACATTGAACGATCCAGCCTTGGAACCGTCATGCGGGAGATCCGGCGCCGCCTGGCCGGGCTCCCCCTTCCTGCCGGAAGTTCGCTGGAATACGGAGGACAGGAGGCGAGTCAACGAGCAGCATTTCGACAACTTCTCCTCGTATTCGGCCTCGCGGCCGGGCTCGTGCTGCTCGTCATGGTGGTACACTTTCGCAACATTCGTGCGCCAGTGCTGATCCTGGTAGGCTCACTCCTGGGGATCACGGGCGCGGCGCTCGGTTTGGCCGTGATGGGGATCCCGTTCAACGTCTCGAGCTTCATGGGGTTGATCCTGCTGGTCGGCTTGGTGGTGAAGAACGGGATCATCCTGTACGATGCCGCCCAAGCGCGGGCCGCCGGTCGCGATCCCGCCGTCGCGCTGCTCGAGGCCGGGCGGCTCCGGCTCCGACCGATCCTGATGACCACGCTCTGTACCCTGACCGGCCTCATCCCGCTGGCACTCGGATTCGGCGCCGGGGCCGAGCTCCAGCGACCGCTGGCCATCGCGGTCATCGGCGGGCTCTGTTTCTCGACCGCGACCACGTTGTTGCTCCTCCCGGCGGCCCTGCACGCGACCCGCGCGCTCGACTCCGAGAGCTGAGCGCACGTATCACTTCACCGTTCCACCATCCAGACGACGGACCCCCATGCTGACACGCACCCTGCGACACTGGTCGCTCCTTTCCCTCCTCCTCGTTCCGGCGGCTCAAGCGCAGGGGTACCATCTCGCTCACACCTACACGCTCGGGGGGGACGGAGGGTGGGACTACCTGGCGCTCGACACCCTCGGGCATCGGATCTTCATCGCCCGGTCCGACCGGATCATGGTGGTCGATCAGGAGAAGGGGGCGCTGCTCGGCGAGATCCCGGGGATGCAGCGGGCCCACGGGGTGGCTTTCGCCTATGACGCGGGCCACGGCTTCGCCACCTCCGGCGGTGACGGGATGGCCGTGATGTTCGACCTCAAGACCCTCCAGGTGCTGCACCGCGGGACGGCTGCCGATGACGCCGACGCGATCCTGTACGAGCCCGTCACCCGGCGGATCTTCACGTTCAATGGCGATGCCCACTCCTCGTCAGCGATCGACCCGGTCACCGGTGACCCGGTCGGCAATGTGGCGCTCGGCGGCCAACCCGAGTTCGGTGTCGCCGCCGGGGACGGGACCATCTATGTGAACATCGAGGACAACGCGGAGATCGTACAGTTCGACGCCGCCAAGTTGACCGTGCTCCGCCGCTGGTCGATCGCCCCCTGCCAGGCCCCCACCGGCCTCGCGCTGGATCGGGCGCACCTCCGGCTCTTCAGCGTCTGCCGGAACCAGCTGATGACCGTCTCCGACGCGATGGCCGGCAAGGTCGTGACCACCGCCCCGATCGGGCAGGGCGTGGACGCGGCCCGCTTCGACCCGGCCACCCAGATGGCCTTCGCCTCGAACGGTGAGGGAAGCATCACCGTGGTCCACGAGGTGACGCCCGACAGCGTGGCGGTGGTGGCCACGGTGGCCACCAAGCGGGGGGCGCGGACGATGGAGATCGACCTCCGGACCCACCGGCTCTATACTGCGACGGGGGACTTCGGCCCCGCCCCCGCGGCGACCCCGGCCCAACCCCGTTCCCGTCCTCCCCTTCTCCCCGGCACCTTTGGCGTGCTGGTCCTGGAACCCTGATCGGCGCCGAGAGATTACCATTCGAGTATGACGCTCCCACCCAAGGAGGCCCCATGGATCGCAGAGCCCTGATCGGCACCCTCGCCGTGTTCGTGGTCTGGATGGCCGGGAGCTTCCTGGTGCACGGCGTCCTCCTCCACGCCGACTACGCCCAGTTCCCCAATCTCTACCGCACCGAGGCGGAGACCCAGGCGCTGATGCCGGTCCTCGTCCTGGCGCACGTCCTGCTCGCCGCCGCCTTCACCTGGATCTACGCCCGCGGCACCGAAGCGAAGGCATGGATCCCGCAGGGGCTCCGCTATGGCTTGGCCGTGGCCCTGCTCACCGTCATCCCGGCCTACACCATCACTTACGTCGTCCAGCCCCTCACCCCGACGCTGGTGATGCGGCAGATCACCTTCGACACCTTGCTCCTGCTGGTGCTGGGCCTCGTGGTCGCCTACATCTACCGGAACAAGCGGACCGCCTGATGAACCTCGTCATCTGGGCCCTCTTCACCGGCGGGATCACCTGCGGGATCTGGGTCGCCATCGTGATGGTCGGTCGGCAGAAGCGGATCGACGCCGGGCGGCGCGACCTCGACGAGATGAACGCCCGGCTCGACGACCTCGACGGGGCCGAGCAGCGGGTGGCAGAGCTCGAGGAACGGCTCGATTTCGCGGAACGGCTGCTGGCCCAGAAGCGCGCGGAGCCGCTGGACCGGAAGTGAGCCACCGGTGTGGCCGCCGTCACCCCACTGTCATTTTCCCACGGTACCTTTGGATCATGCGCCTACCCCTCCTCGCCTTCCTCCTGGTGGCCGCTGCCCCCCTCGCGGCCCAGACCGGGACCATCACGTCCATGCAGCCCCCCCAGAGCGCTGCCCCCGCGCCCCGGTCACGGCCCGACGTCTATCAGGAACCCAACCCCTACTACTACGAGCGGTACCGCCGCCGGGCGCCCTGGATCACGATCGACTCCGCGGCCCGGGTAGTGCAGGCCAAGTACCAGGGCTGGTACGTGGACTCGAAGCAGCTGGTCTATGAACACCACGACCCCGTCTATTTCATCAACCTGATCGCGGCGGGCCATATCGGGACCCGCCTGGTGGTGGTGGACGGCGACACCGGGGAGGTGCTGAACCCCGAGGTGATGGGGACCCCGAGCGACAGCACCTCGTATCGGCGTGAGCATCGGCACCGGCGGTACCGCTCGGCGACTTACCCCTGAACCGGTCCCCCCGAACCTGACCCTCGCCCGCGCGTGGGCCGCACTCGCGGGTGCCCCGACGAGCCCGATGAGGGCCGAGGGTCAGGGGGAGGATGGGGAGGCCGGAGTCCTGGTCCCCGTCGACCGGCTCACTCCCCGGCCCGGCCCATCAGGGTCCGGATCCGGGGGTCGTAGGTGACCAGCACCACCCGCCCGGCGACCAGTTCCCCGTCCCATTCCCACCGCAAGTTCGCCGGCAGCCGGTCCTGGCGCTGGCGGCGCTGCTCCTCCTCTTCCCGCCGCTCCCGATCGGCAGGTCCCGGGCGCCAGAGTTCCTCGGTCCCCGCGCTTGCGCGCCCGGGCTGCTCGGGGGTCGTGGTCACGCTGTCGAGGCGGGTGATCTCGACGATGAGCGCATGGGTCCCGGGGACGAGGGAGAACTCGCGCAGCATGTGGATCGCGCGATCGCCGCGCAGGCCGCCTCCGGTGACGGTATCCGCCAGCAGCGACCGCCCGCCGTCGAGCACCCGGACGACGTAGCGCGCGGGGCGCCCCTCACATTCCACCTCCTGCCGCATGTGCGCGGGACGGGCCGCCAATTCCT
Organism: Gemmatimonadota bacterium; assembly: GCA_031365045.1. GTDB lineage: Bacteria > Gemmatimonadota > Gemmatimonadetes > Gemmatimonadales > GWC2-71-9 > CAMLHU01. The sequence goes on from JANLXK010000263.1 coordinate 8,001, forward strand.
CGGGGCTCACGCGCCGGCACCTCTCGATCCGTTCGGGGCGGCCGCTCCAGCTGAGACGGAGCATCGCCCTGCCGCCGGCATCGGTCCGATACGGCGCACGCGCACCCGCGACGATCGCGGCGGTGACGCCGACCGCGAGCGCCGCGCCGATCACCCGCCGCAGGGCCGCGCCCATCACCCTGCCCCCCCGCCAACGGCCGCCGGGGTGTCACAGGACGCACCCACCTCGCCCTCGAGCTCGGCCCCAGGGCCTTCCAGCGCGGCCACCTGGGCGCTGAACTCGGCGAGGGCGCGGCGCGCCCCGTCCAGATCGCCGGCGCCGACGCCCTGAATGGCGACGCGGCGGCGGTCGACCCGCGCCTGCAGCTCCGCCTCGCGCCCCGCATACATCCGCTGCTCCAGCCACTTCGCCCCTTCGCGGTGGCGGCAATCGCGCAGCGGACAGGGGAGCACGAGCACTCCGCCGACCCGGCCGCGCACGAGCAGTTCCACCACCGACGTGTGAAGGTTCCCAGCGCAATCGACCGGATAGAGGGCGGCGCCGCCCGCCATGAGCGCTGCACTGTGGGCCCCCGCCCCGGCGGCGCAGACGATGGCCACGACCTCGCCGGCCCGACGTTCCGGAGCGGCCAGGAAGTCCCGGACCTGCATCAGCTGGTCGCGGCCAGTGCGTCCCGCCGGTCCCACCCCCATCGGCGCGCAGGAGCCGGCGCAGATCCCGCAACTGACGCAGCGGGCCGGGTCGACCTGGGCCACCACGTCGGCGCGACCATCGCTCCGGGGGACCATCGTGATCGCGTCATAGGGACAGTCCCACGAGCATTGCCAGCATCCCACACAGATCCCCGCGTCCACCACCGACGGTGGCCGCTCCGCCTCGGGGAGACGGGTCAGGCGGGGCACGGCGAGGAGCAGGAGCAGGAGCGCGGCGGCGGCACCCCAGACCAGCGCAGGGGTGAGTTGCGTGGTGAGGGGCCACCACCCACCGTAGAACCAGTCGAGGGTGAAACGGGAGGGGAGCGTGAAGGCGCTCCCTTCCGGATCGAGGCCGGGCGGGGCGAGGATGGCGGCCGCGAGGAGCAGGCCGATGACGCCCCAGAGCACCGGCCGCGGCGGCAAGGTCGCCGGACGCGAGAGCCGCGAGACATGCAGCCAGAACAGCAACCCGAGACCGAGCGGAACGGTGATGTGCAGAAAGAGGGTCAGGAAGAAGAACGTGCCGGGGACCGGGCGCTCCCCGACGAATGTGCGTCCGATCGGCTCCGAGAGGATCGGCAACGCATCGAGGATCCGAGCCCCCTCCACCGCGAGCGAGCGCCCGAAGGTGTCCCACACCAGGATGAATCCGGTGACGCCCGAAAAGACCAGGATCCCGAACAGCGCCACACCGGTGACCCAGGCGAGGGTGCGCGGTCCCCAGGTGCGGCGCTGGAGGAAGATGCGGAGGAAATGGACCAGCGCCGCCACCACGGCCCCGTCGGAGGCGTAGCGGTGCAGGGCCCGCACCCATGCCCCCGTCCAGGGATCGGTCGTGATGCGCTCGACGGAGGCCCAGGGCGCGGAGAGCCGGTAGAAGAGCAGCAGCCAGAGCCCGGTGACGAGCACCACGAGAAGGAGGGCCACCGCAATGGTGCCGCTCTGATACATTGGATTGCGGGCGGATCCATAGACGCGATCGAACAGATCGTCGACCGCGGAAAGGAGCCGGCGACCGGGCAGCACGGCGGATGGCATGGCGTCCAGAATAATAGTGGCTCCGTCGCTTCGGCATGAAGGACGCATGAAGGCGAAATGAAGGTCCGATAAGACGCCTTGTGCGTGGCATGAAAGGATCGCAAACTGTTCTTCATCCACACCTCCACATCCGATTCAGGGGTCCCCATGACACAGGGTCCGCCGGTGCCCGATCCGGGCTTGCCCCCCCTCCCGCTGGGGCAGCGTCTGTTCGACAACATCCACCTGTTGCTCATCGCCGGCATCGTCGTGATGGCGGTGCTCTACACCGGCTGGGGATTGTGGGAGATCCTCACCCTGCCATCCACCCCGCTGCCGTGAGGAGCGCATGACGCCGCAGACACATACCGGGCTCGACTCCCCGCCGAGGATCTGGTGGGTCCCCGCCCACCGGACCGAGAAGCTCTGGGTGGGCATCGCCTTCGGGTGGTGCATGATCCTCTTCGCGATGATGCCGCTCTGGCACCTGAAGGGAGGGCAGAACCCCTCGGGCATCCGGCGCCGCACCGACCCCACCGCCTTCTACGCCCGGACCAGCGAATTCATCCGGCAGTACCAGGTGGGCGTCGACCGGGGGATGCCGATCGTC
>JANLXK010000286.1:0-2484 GCA_031365045.1 Gemmatimonadota bacterium
GAAGGGGCGGGGCTCCGGCGGGGCCGGGTGATCCCGCTTACCCCGGACGTGAATGCCAAAGGACCGACCCTGTTCGTGGCGACCGCGACAAAGGGGTAGGAAGGTAGGAAGGTAGGAAGGGAGGAAGCGGGATCACCCGGCCCCGCCGGAGCCCCGCCCCTTCGAACCAGATCCGCACGGTGCTCTCTTCGAAGCCGAGCCAGCGATGACCCATGGTCTGCTGGTACTCGGTGCGGCCGTGGGGGCGCATCTCGACGATCATCAGCTTCCCGCCGGGGCGAAGGGTCCGCGCCGCCTCGCGCACTGCGGCGGCCGGATCGGCCACGTAGTGGAGGACGAGGAAGAGGAGGGCCGCGTCGAGTTCGCCGGTCGCCAGGGGAAGCTGCCCGAGCGAACCCGGGCGGAACTCGACGTTGTGGAGGTCGGGCAGCCGCTCGCGCGCCGCAGTGAGCATCGCCTCTGACTCGTCGATCGCGATCACCCGATGCACGAACGGTGCGAGCTGCCCGGAAAGTCGTCCGGTGCCGCACCCCAGATCGCCGACCGTCCAGCGGTCGTCGAGGAGGGCGAGGAGGGCCGGGAGGTCGGCGCGGTCACCGAAGAGCTGGGCTCGGACGTCCTCCCAGTGACCGGCGGTGGAGTCGAAGAATTCCTGGCTCCGGGTCCGGCGCCGGGAGAGCACGCTCTTGACGCGTCGGGCATCTTCCCGCGCTTCCGAGCTCGCCGCCACGTCTCCGCGGACCACGGCCCAGAGCTGGGCGGCGCCCTCCCCCATCGAGTCGGCCGCCAGGCGGTACCAGCGGCTCGTCCCTTCGGCGCGGCCTGCGATCCACCCCTCATCCGAGAGGAGCTTCAAGTGGCGCGAGACGGTGGATTGAGGAAGCTGCAGGGCGGTACAGAGCTCCGCCACCATCAGCTCTTCCTGCTCGAGCAGGAGCAGGAGGCGGCACCGGACCGGATCGGTCAGGGCGGCGAGGTGGTCGAGGAGGGCTGGGCTGGACACTGCTTAATCCTAATATCCGGATGTTCGGATGTAAAGCCCTCCCCCCCCAGCCCCCTCCCCCTGCCGGGGCAGGGGGAGGTCGGCGAATCCCTTCCTCACCGCACCTCGTAACGACCATACCCCCACCCCGGTTCCCCGATGCACCCGTCGTTCCTCGTCTCGGTACTCCTGCTCTGCGCCTCTGTGCCCCTGCGCCCGTGCGCCGCCCAGGCAAGCTCCCCCACCCCCATCCCCAGCCGCGACGAACGCTTCGGGATCCGCTCCGCCGTCCTCGGCGAGGACCGGGAGATCCTGGTGCACCTTCCGCCGGGGGCCGGCCCCGGTGAGCGCTTCGACGTCGTCTACGTGCTCGACGGGACCACCCTTCTCCCCCTCGCGGCGGGGATCGGGGACTATCGGCTCGCGATGCAACGGCCGCCGCGCGTCGTGTTCGTGGGGATCACCAACCGGAGCAACGTGACCCGGGGCCGTGACCTCACTTCCGTCCCCGACTCCACCAAACGATGGGCCCCCGAGACCGGCGGAGCCGACCGGTTCATCCGGTTCCTGGCGACCGAGGTGATCCCCGCTGTCGAGGCGCGCTACCACGTCACCCGCCACCGGACGCTCGTCGGCCACTCGCTGAGCGCGCTCTCCGTGCTGCACACGCTCGGTGCGCGACCTGATCTCTTCGAGCGCTACATCGCGGTGAGCCCTGCCATTCCCTGGGCCCGGGAAGAGATCGTCGCCTACCTGGGCGCCCGAGTCCCGGCCCTGACCACTCCAGTCGGCCTCTACGTCTCGGTCGCCAACGAACAGGATGGATTCCCGGAGGGGATCGATCACCTCGAGGCGCTCCTCCGCCGCTCCGCTCCCGCGTCGCTGCACTGGAAGGTCGAGCGCTGGCCGCAGTACGACCACATCGGCGTGGTGCCGGCCGCGATGCACGCGGGGTGGCTGTACTTCTACCCGACGGGGCCGTAGCGGCGGTGGACAGCCCTCATTCCAGGTCCTACCTTGACTCACCCATGCCCCAGCTCCGGATCCTGCACATCGGCCTGTCGCTGAGCGCTGTCCTCGTCACGTTGACCCTGGGGGCGCTCCGTTCCTTCGGGCCCGCCGGAACCGAGGCCCTCCCGCCCGTCCTTGCCTGGACCCTTCTGGGCCTGGCAGGGATGACCATATTGAGCGCCGCGACCGCGCGGACCTCTATCCCCGCCGCGACCGCGGATCAGGGGGACGAAGCCTGGGTCACCAACAACCGGATGAAGTGCCTGATGGTCTGGGCCCTGCTCGAAGGGGGGGTGGGGCTCTGCGCCATCGCCCTCTTCCTGGGTGCCGATCCGTGGCTGGCCGGGGGCCTCGCGGCAGGGGGGCTGGGGTTCCTGGCAAGCCAATCGCCGGGGACGCTGGCGGGGCACTGAGTGGGGATCGCCGCGATCAACCGGAGGCTGAAGCCTCCTCTCTGGAACGCGCCCTGAAGGGCTTGCACTGCTTTGGTC
>JANLXK010000292.1:0-2471 GCA_031365045.1 Gemmatimonadota bacterium
CACCGCCTTCATCGAGTTGGCCGAGGAGGAGGGGTGGCGCTTCACGCGGATCGTGACCGTGGATGAATGGCACGGCTGGAGCCCTCTGCACCGACTGCTCACGGCCGAGCGGAATGGGGACGTCCCCCTGGCGGTGGCCCACGCGCCGAGCAACGCCTGCGAAGCCTGTCTGGAGGTGGCGAAGGCGATCGGCGAGACCGGGCGCGGGCTCACCTTCTCGCTCGTCGCACCATTCGGAGTCGATGCGCCGATCGACATCGCGGGAAGGGTCGGCGAGTCGAGCGGTGGGAAGATCGATATCGGCGGCGCGCTGGAGATGGTGCGGCATCCGGAGAGCCGGCTTGGGCGACGCGTTCTTAAGTGAGACGAGAGGAGACATGAGGAGCCGGGAGGAGACGCGACCACCGGCCTCCTCCCGTCTCCTTTCGACTCCTCTCGTCTCACCTACCGGTTCCCCAAGGCCTCCCAGGCAGCATCCCCCTCCACCCCCGCCATCGCCGAGTCGAGCCCCGCCACCGACGCCTTCAGGTCTCCTCCGTACCGCTGATACCACGCCTCGAACGCATCGAGGTGGCTGCGATACATCGTGATCCCCACCAGCCGCGCGTTGTTGATCGGTCGAGATGCCGCGATGGTCGTCGGCGTCACATGGATCGAGAGCAGCTGCGCTCCCACAGGCCCCTCGAACTCCCCGCGCGCCCACTCGGCCAGTGCGACCTTCCCGGCCCGGAGCGCGGCCGAGTCGGGATGCGTGGCATAAAATGAATCGGCCCGCGCCACCAAACGATCGTAGAAATCCCCCAGCACCCCTTCATCGTGCCATCGCTCCGCCGCTCGGCGGGCATTCACCGAATCCCCCCGCTCGCGGAAGAACGCCTCCGCGCCTCGATACCCCACCAACTGCGCATAGCTCTCATTGAAGGGAACGTTCCCCTTCACCCAGAGCGTGTTGTGGGCGATCTCGTGGAGCACCAGCGCGGCGAGCTCCATCGAGTCGCGCTCGAGCGCCGTCGAGAGCAGCGGATCGTTGAACCAGCCAAGCGTGGAGAACGCGGCCGAGGGGCGGACGTTGACGTCCAACCCGCGCGCCTCGAGCTGGGCCGCGAACTTCCGCCCTTCCGCCATGTCGAAGTACCCCTTGTACGGCACACGGCCGACGATCGGATACTTCCAGGTGACCGGACAGATGCAATCCGCGCCGCTCGCGGTCACCACCAGCAGCAGGGTGTCCCGGCCGACGTCGGCGAACTTGATGTAGGTGTTCTTGGCCTGGAGGCCGAGGCGGGCAGCGAAGCCGCGGGCGTCGAGCACCAGGCGGAGCGAGGCGCGGGTCTCGGCCGGCACCGTCGTGTCGTTCACCAGCTCGGCGATGGGCCGCCGGGCGGCGAGGATCTTCCCCTCCTCCACACCGGCCCGATGCAGGTGGCGCACCTCAGGGCTCGCCACGAAGGCCCCGGTGTATCCCACGATCAGCGCCGCGATCACCCCGACGAACCACATCACTGCCCTCCGCTTCATGGAGTGAATCGGACACCGAGCCGCTGGACGTCGCCGCCCAGCGCGGTGCGCTGCTGCCAGGCATAGTCCACCGCAATGCGGCGGAAGCCGAGGCTCGCGCCGACGGCGGAGTCGGACTGCTTGGTGGCCGGATTCCGCTCGCCGGTCCCGCCGCGCAGGGTCACGAACGCCCCGGCGAGTTGGAAGCCAAGCTCGGCCGCGACCTTGCTCCGGCTGGGGTTCCCTTCGAGCCAGACCTTTTCCCAGATGGCCCGCATCACCCAGGTGCCCTGCGGGTCGGTGAAATTGAAGACGGCGCCGAGGTGGCTGGAGTGCGGCAGGTCGAGCCCACCACCGGAGATCCCGCGATGGCCGACGTTCTGGAACGACGCACCGATGGCGACCAGGTCGAACAGCGCCACGAGGACGCCGACATCACCGGTGGCGGCGCGGCGCACCGTCCCGGTCGTGTCCTCGACCGAGATGTACTTCCCCGAGACCCCCGCGGCGAAGATGGCGTAGCGATACACCATCGTGCCCATCGTGAGCAGGTTGTCGGCGTTGGGGTTCTGCGGATCGAGCCGCAGGTAGTGGGCGCCACCGCCGAAGGTGAATTGCTTGAGCCGGAAGGCCGCCGCCGCCGACCCTTCGAGCGGCTGGGCGTGACTGAAATGGTAGGTCGCCTCGATCCCGGCGTGGCGGAGCGTGGCGATCCCGGCAGGGTTCACGAAGAGCGCCCCCGCGTCCCCGTGGACGGCCACCCCGGCGTTGGCGAGGCCGGCGTAGCGGGCCGTGGCCGGGAGTCCCAGGACGAGGGGGAACGGATTGGCCTGCGCTGCGAGCGCGGCGACGCTCGAGGCGCTCAAGACGCCCAACAACAAGGCGCGAGCGGCGCTCAGGACAGTGGTCGGGAATGGCATATCGAAGTCTTGCAAGTGTAAGTGCTGCAACGACTTTTGACAATTCTCCCGGCG
>JANLXK010000383.1:0-1004 GCA_031365045.1 Gemmatimonadota bacterium
CCGGGGACAGGAGAGCGCCGGGATCGTCGCCATCGATGCCGCCGGTGAGGCGCGACTCCATCGCGGGATGGGACTCGTCTCCGACAACTTCAACGACGCCATCCTCGGTCATCTGCCGGGGGACGTCGCGGTGGGGCACACGCGGTACAGCACATCGGGCAGCTCGGTCATCGAGAACGCCCAGCCCTACCTCGCCAACACCCGGTTCGGCCCGCTCGGCATCGCCCACAACGGCAACCACACCAACGCCATCGAGCTCCGGCGCGACCTGGTGCGTGCCGGGGCGATCTTCTCCTCGACCTCGGACACCGAGGCGCTGATCCACCTGATCGCGCGCTCCGAAGCCCCCGATGCGGAGTCGGCCATCCGGGAGGCGCTGGAGAAGGTCGACGGGGCGTACACCCTCCTCATCACGGTGGGGCGGACCATCTTCGCCGTGGTCGATTCCCGCGGCTTCCGCCCCCTCGTGCTCGGGAAGCTCGACGACGGGATCGTGGTCGGGAGCGAGAGCTGCGCCCTCGACCTGGTGGGCGCCATCTCCATCCGCGAAATACGGCCGGGGGAGTTCATCAAGATCGAGGACGGCGTCGTCACCGATCTGGCCCCGCTCCTCCCCCGCCCCGAAAGCCGCTGCGTCTTCGAGCTGGTCTACTTCGCCCGGCCGGACAGCTCGGTCTTCCGCACGTCGGTGGACGCGGTGCGCCGCGAGCTGGGCCGGAAGCTCGCCCTCGAGCACCCGGTGCCGGGGGCCGATGTGGTCTTCGCGGTCCCCGACTCGAGCAATGCGATGGCGCTGGGCTACGCCGAAGCGTCGGGGATCAAGCTGGAGCACGGGCTCATCCGGAACCACTACGTCGGGCGGACCTTCATCAATCCGACGCAGGCCATCCGGGTGGCCAAGGTGAAGATCAAGTTCAACCCCGTGCGCGATGTCATCGCCGGAAAGAAGTGCGTCGTGGTCGACGACTCGCTGGTGCGCGGCACCACCAGCCGGGGTCTGGTGC
>JANLXK010000401.1:0-1709 GCA_031365045.1 Gemmatimonadota bacterium
AGCGACAGGCCTGTGCCTTGGTCGTCGCGCGCCCGTGACGTCCCCTGTCGAGGTTCCCCGCATGCGCATCGCCTTGTTCTCAGAGGTGTACTGGCCGATGGTGAGCGGCGTCGGGGTCACCCTCCGGAGCCTCACCGGGGCACTCGAGGCCCGCGGACACGAAGTGCGGGTCTATACCGCGACCTACCGCGCCCCCGACGGCACGCCGGTCCCGCCCGAGGTGCACCAGTCGCCTAGTGTCCCGCTCTTCCTCTATCCCGATGTGCAGTGGGCCTTCCCACGTCAGCGGGAGCTGCTGCGCGACCTGGAGCGATTCGCTCCCGACGTGAGCCACGTGGCGACCGAGTGGGCGATGGGGCTCGCGGGACTCAAGGCCTCGCGCCAGCTCGGCATCCCCCTCGTCGCCAGCGCACATACGGACTACGAGAAGTACGCTGCCCGCTACGGGGTCGAGTGGGCGTGGCGGATGGGGTGGACCTACCTCAAGTGGTTCTACGGCAAGACCAGCCGGGTCCTCTGTCCGTCGCGCGTCTACGAACAGCACCTGCGGAGCCGCGGCATCAAGCACACCGGACTCTGGACCCGCGGGATCGATACCGAGGTGTTCAACCCCAGGCACCGGAGCGCGGGATACCGCGAGCTCTTCGGCGTCGGGCCGGACGACCTGCTGGTGACCTACGTCGGGCGCATTGCGGCCGAGAAGGACCTTACCGTCCTGCTCGACGCCTGGGCGAACCTCGGCAGCCGCCGCGGCAAGGCGCAGCTCGTCCTGGTGGGGCAGGGGCCGATGGTGGGAGAGATCCACGCCCGGAAGATCCCCGGCGTGCACCTCACGGGGCTCCTGCGCGGGCAGGACTTGTCGGAGGCGTACGCCTCGTCGGACATCTTCGCCTTTCCCTCCACCACCGAGACCTTCGGCAACGTGGCGCTCGAGGCGATGGCGTCGGGACTCGCTCCGGTGGTGGCCTCGGCGGGAGGGATGCTCGACTTCTGCGAGGACGGGAAGAACGCGCTGATGGTGCGGCCCGGCAGCACGATTCACTTCGGCGAGCAGCTCGCGCGCGTGCTGAACGACGCGTCGCTGCGCCAGACGCTCGCTGCCGGGGCGCTCGAGACTGCCAAGGGGCGGCGCTGGGACGCCATCTGGGATGGCGTGGTGCGGGTGTACACCGAGGCGGCGGCAAGGACGAGTGGAGCGCTGGTGCAGGCGGCCTGAGTCCTCGGAGGAGAGCGCCTCAACTGCGGAGCATGAACCCAAGAATCCCTGAAACCCAAGAACAACGGTGATGGTGTGGTCTCGAGGTTGGGCTCCTCGTCGGGACCACACCAACGTTTTTCATCCTGGGTTTTTGGGATTCCTGGGTTCCTGATCCTACGATCTCGCAAGGTCGAGGAGCTGTGCCGGATGCTCCAACCAGTAGTCCGGCTTGGTCTGTTCCAGTTCCGGCTTCGTGAACGGCCCCCAGAGCACCGCCGCGGTCCGCACCCCCGCCGCCCGCCCCGACTCCATGTCGTGCACGCTGTCGCCGATGAAGACCGCCGCCTCGCGCGGCACCTTCATCGACTCCAGCGCCTTCAACACCGGCTCCGCGTGAGGCTTGGGGTTCACCACGTCGTCCGCACCGATGATCACCTCGAATTCCCGATCCAATCCCATCAGCTTGAGCCCCCGCTCGGCGCCGGGGCGATTCTTGCTCGTCACCAGCCCG
>JANLXK010000442.1:0-1845 GCA_031365045.1 Gemmatimonadota bacterium
TGGGTCCCCGAGATCCTCCACATTTATCAGGTCGCTTCGCAGTCCAACCCGCTCCTCTGTCAGAGCCTCTTCGCCCAGCTGGGGGATCGCCCGGTAGGAGCGTGTGGTCGATAGCTGGTCGTTGGTCTTTGGTCATTGGTCGTTCGCGCCGCTTTCCCTTGGCCGGGTGAGCGGCGTTATTCTTCCCCCCGACCCATGACCGACGACCAATGACCAAGGTCTTGATCGCGAACCGCGGCGAGATCGCCCTCCGCATCATCCGCGCCTGTCACGATGAAGGGCTCGAGGCCGTCGCGGTCTATTCCGAGGCCGACCGGCGCGCGGCCCACGTCCGGGCCGCGGACCACGCCGTCGCCCTCGGCGGGAACACGCCGGCGGAGAGCTACCTCGTGGTCGAGAAGCTCCTCGCCGCCGCCAAGGCCTCGGGGGCGACGCTGGTGCATCCCGGATACGGCTTCCTGTCCGAGCGGGCGCACTTCGCCGACGCGGTGACCAGCGCGGGGCTGGTCTGGGTCGGTCCGCCGGCCGCGGCCATCCGCGCCATGGGGGACAAGGTCGAGGCCCGCGACCGGATGATCGCCGCCAAAGTGCCGGTGGTGCCGGGTGGGGAGTTGAGCGGGGAGAAGAAGAAGGACGCGGAACTCGTCGCGAAGGTCGGCTTCCCGCTGCTGGTGAAGGCGGCGGCGGGGGGTGGCGGTCGCGGGATGCGGGTCGTGCGCGCGGCGGGTGAGCTCGAGGGCGCCCTCGCGGCCGCGGGTTCGGAGGCGTTGAAAGCCTTTGGTGACGCTCGGGTCTATCTCGAGCGCTACGTCGAGCGCGGCCGGCACGTCGAGATCCAGCTCCTCGCCGACCACCAACGCGCCGTCTCTGTCGGGGAGCGGGAATGTTCGGTCCAGCGGCGCCACCAGAAGCTGGTGGAGGAGGCCCCATCGGTGGCGGTCACGCCCGAGCTCCGGCGCGCGATGGGGAACGCGGCGGTGGCCGCCGCGGTGGCGGTGCAGTACCGCGGTGCGGGCACGGTGGAGTTCTTGCTCGCCAAGGATGGGTCGTTCTACTTCCTCGAGATGAACACCCGTATCCAGGTCGAACATCCCGTGACCGAGATGGTCTACGGGGTCGACCTCGTGCGCGAGCAGCTCCGCATCGCCCTCGGCAAGCCGATGCGGCTTCCCGATCGTGAGATGTTCCCCCGAGGGTGGGCCATCGAGTGCCGCATCACCAGCGAGGACCCGGGCAACGGGTTCCTGCCCGGCAACGGCACGCTCCGCTACCTCCGTATCCCGGGCGGCCCGGGGATCCGCTGGGACGGTGGCTATGAAGCCGGTGACGAGGTCACCCTCTTCTATGACTCGCTCCTCGGCAAACTCATCGCGTGGGGGAGCGACCGCGCCGAGGCGTTGATCCGGCTCCGCCGGGCCCTCGATGAGCTGATCGTCGTGGGTGTGCCGACCTCGATCCCGTTCCATCGTCGGCTGCTGGCCGACGGGGAGTTCGCCCGGGGCGAGATCGACACCCAGTTCGCCGAGCGGCGGACCGACCTCTTGCGTCCCGCCACCGACGACGCGGCGCTCCGGCTCGTGGCCCTCGCGGCGGCGTTGGCCGAAGAGGAGGTGCGCCAGGCCCGGAAGCCGGCGGTCGCCGAAGATGCGGCGGCGCACACGGCGTGGATCCGCACGGGGCGGCTTGGCGGCTTGCGCGACTAACGAAGAGGAGCACCAATGGCAGACGTCGACGTCATTACGATGTATTTGGAGTCGCGGGATATTCTGTTCGCGCTTGCGAGCGATGCCAATGAGTACTACTACGGTCTCGAGGAGGACGCCCTTTCAGATGCGATACGGTGGG
>JANLXK010000469.1:0-2772 GCA_031365045.1 Gemmatimonadota bacterium
CCGCGACCGTATTCGGGGGCATCGCAGCCGCGGGCCGGTTGAGGACCGACCCCCCGGCCGGGACGCGGGCGCCGGAGACGATCGTCCTCCCCGGATCGGCGTCGTACACGGTTGATTTCAGCTCGGGCCGAAATCGCTGGGGCGACTATTCGTTCACCGACGTCGATCCCACCGACGACCAGACGGTCTGGACGATCCAGGAGTACGCGGACTCGCCCGCGGACAACTGGTCGGTTCGGGCGGTCCAGCTCATTGCGCCACCGCCGCCGACCACCGCGACCCCGGGCAACGCGGTTTGCAACGGAGGCGCCGCCGTGCCTCTGACCCTCATCGGAGGCGACGTTTGCACCGCTCCGACGTGCACGAACGGCCTCTGCACGGGCGGCGGAGTCTGCGCGGAGTTCTTCGACCCGGGCCCGGACACCGGTGGACCGGGGTACGCCAAGCACATAAGCGCCACCGTGACGGGAGGCATTACGGTCAACAGCATCGCCATCATCCCACCGGCGAACCCCGCGACGGAGCGCGTGCGCACGGTGTCGCTCTCGCTGGACACGACCGCCACAACGACGGGAACGAAATCCGTCACGATTACCAATCCGGACGGCCAATTCAGGTTGTACAGCAACGTCTTCACCGTCGTCGGGAACAGGTTCCCCGTGGCGAACGCGGGCGGTCCGTACTCGATCTGCTTCGGGGGATCCGCCGCGCTCAACGGCGCCGGCTCGACCGACCCCGACAGCGCCTGCGGCGATTCGATCGTCTCGTACGATTGGGATTTGAACGGCGATACGGTGATCGACGTCACGGGCGCGACGCCGACGGTGACGCCGGCTCAGCTCGCCAGCCTCGGCTTAGGTGTCGGCCCACACACGATCACCTTGAAGGTGACGGACTCGCACGGCGCGACCCACACGGCCAGCGGCACGCTGACCATCTTGGCTAATGCCGCGGGTTGTTCCGACGGGAACGCCTGCACGCAGACCGACACCTGCCAATCGGGCGCTTGCGTCGGCGCGAACCCGGTGACTTGCACCGCCAGCGACCAATGTCACCTCGCCGGTGTCTGCGACACGGGAACCGGCGTCTGCTCCAACCCGAGCAAGCCGAACGCAACGGCGTGCAACGACGGGAATGCCTGTACCCAACTCGATTCATGTCAGTCGGGTGTGTGCTTCGGCTCCAACCCGGTGAACTGCAGCGACAGCAACGCCTGCACGACGGACAGCTGCGATCCTGGAACGGGCGCGTGCTCGAATCCGAACGTACCCAATGGAACCTCGTGCAGCGACGGGAACGCCTGCACGCAGAGCGATTCGTGTCAGTCCGGAGTCTGCACGGGAGCCAACGCGGTGACATGCACGGCGAGTAACTCGTGCCACGTCGCCGGGGTCTGCAATACGGCAACCGGTGTGTGCACGAATCCAAACGCGCCCGACGGAACATCCTGTGACGACGCGAATGCCTGCACGGCAACCGACGCGTGTCAGTCCGGCGTGTGCACGGGCTCGAGTCCGGTGATCTGCAGCGCGAGCGATCAATGTCACGCCGTCGGAGTCTGCAATACGGGAACCGGCGTGTGCTCGAATCCGAACGCTCCCAACGGGACCGCCTGTACCGACGGGAACGCTTGCACGCAGACGGACACCTGTCAGTCCGGCGTGTGCGCCGGTGCGAATCCCGTTACCTGCACCGCCAGCGGCTCGTGTCACCTTGCCGGGGTTTGCGATACGGGAACCGGCATCTGCCCGAACCCGACGGCTCCCGACGGGACCGCCTGCAACGACCAGGACGCAACGACCTGCGGCGATATCTGCACGAGCGCCGTGTGCGCGGGCCAGCCCGTCGCGGTTCCGGCTGAGATCGACGACAGCCTGAGGCTCGACAAGACTCCCTCGGACGCCACGATCACGTGGGCCGACACCCCTGGGCCGTATGGGGTGTATCGCGGTTCGAACGGCCCGGTCGGAACGCCGTGGTCCTACGACCACACGTGCCTGGCACCGGGAGTGGTGGCGACCGCGGCGGCCGATCCCGATGTCCCGGCCCCCGGCGTGTTTTTCTATTACCTGGTCACCCGGTTCGACCAGTGCCGTGAGTCGATACCTGGCGAGGACAGCAGCCAGAACCCGATTCCCAACGCACTGCCCTGCCCGGCGCCCTAGCGCCGGGCACCCAATTCGCCGCATTACGCTTTTGGGACGAGAGGTGGGGAGGGGTGTGCCCACCGCAATATTACAAATTCTCCCATGGCCCGGCCCGGCCAAGGACAGTACAGATTAGGCTCTTCTATTAATTTGGGGTGGGGGGGGTGCTGTATCCCCCGTGTTCGCCTTGAGAGGTGTCCATGACGACGATGCGCCGCTTTATCAACGGGATCTTGATCGCGACAGTTGTGCCCACAATGGGGGCACTTGTTCTCGCCGCGGATCCTCCCGCGAAGCGAACCCCAGCGGGTGGACCGAAATCGGATGGCGTTGTCGAGGTCACGGACGGTCAGGGAAACCCGGTGGACCTGAAGTCGTTCGCCGCGACGCCGAACGGCCCCGGGGTCGCCCCCTCCAGCGAAATTCAGGTCGTGAAGAGGGGGCGCGCTTGGTGGCCTTACGCCACGGCACTCGCGCCTTCCCCATCGGTTGGCAAACGTGTCGAGTCCTTGACCGAGGACGAGATCATGGTCAACGGGGCGGCCACCCTGAATGTCCGCGACCTTGGGCGTTCCCACGCCAACGTGCCGAAAGAGCTACTGATCGAAGCCGGCAGCCAACTGGC
>JANLXK010000484.1:0-8526 GCA_031365045.1 Gemmatimonadota bacterium
GTCACGATCGAGAGCGGGGACTCGGTCCCGGCGCGGTTCATCGGGGTCGGGATCCTCGTACAGGGGGCCGATCGGGTGACGATCACCGGCGGCCGGATCCGCGGCTATCGCTGGGGGATCCGCGTCGAAGGGGGGACGGGGCACCGGATCGAGGACCTGGCCCTGTCGGGTTCGCGCGCGCAGGCACTCCGCTCCACCGACCTGAAATACGACGAGGGGGACTGGCTCGACATCTTCCACCCCGAGTCGACCCTGGCCTATGGCGGCGGGCTGGTGCTGCTCGACACCGATCGTGCCACCGTGGTCCGGGTCCACGCCAACGGGGCCCAGAACGGGATCGCCCTGATGCGTGCGCGGAACTCCTGGCTCACCGAGAACGATGTCTCCGGCAACAGCGGCTGGGGGATCTCCCTCTGGGCCTCGAGCGGGAACACGATCCAGCGGAACGTCGCGCACGACAACGTCCGGTGCGAGGCTCCCACCTGGAGTCGCGGCTGCGATTCGGCGGGGATCCTGCTCCGCGACCGGAGCGATTCCAACCTCGTCGCCGACAACGACCTCCGCCGCTCAGGCGACGGCTTCTTCCTGAGCGGCGAGCGCGGGGTGGTGCGGCCCTCCAACGGGAATCTCGTGGTGCGGAACAACGCCTCCGGGTCGCCGCACAACGCCTTCGAGTCCACCTTCAGCACCGCCAACACCTTTGTCGACAATCGCGCCGACAGTTCGGCGTTCGGGTACTGGCTCGGCTACAGCACGGCGACGCTGGTGCGGGGGAGCACGATCGTGGGGAGCCGGGAGGCCGCGATCGCCATCGAGCACGGCAGCGACAACGAACTGTCCCGCAACGTGATCGTCGGAGGCCCGATCGGGATCCACCTTTTCGCCCCGCACGAGGATGACCAGCCGAGCCGGGGCACCGTGCTTGCGCGGAACACCATCGGCGGAACGGAGAAAGGGGTGGTGCTCGAGCGGAGCTCGGGGATCACGGTCGTGGGGAACGTCTTCGACGACGTCGGCGACGGGCTCGTGGGGGACGCGGCGGCCATCGACGCCCGCGTCACCGGGAACGTCTTCCTGACGGTCCGCGGGTGGTTCGTCGACGCCCCCGACCTCAACGCTGGCGGGAACTTCTGGGCCACCGCCAACGAACGCGCCGCCCAGGCCCGCGTGCGCGGCCGCGTGACGGTGCTCCCCTGGCGGCCGGCCAGCGACGCGGGGTACTGAACGCACGGGCGGACGGTCGCCCCGTCGCACGAGGGCTGAAGAAGAGACCCTCCCAAGAGCCCGGAAGGGTCTTTTCATTTCTGGTGCGCCCGTGCGCCCGTGCGCCCGTGCGCCCGTGCGCCTACCCGCCCACCTCCCCGATCGCCCCCCGCAGCTCCCGCAGGTCGAACGGCAGCGACACGACGCGGACGCCGTTCTTGCGAAAGCTCTCCGCTTCCGTCGCGAGGGATGGGGGAAGGGCGGCGAAGATCCGGCCCCGGAGCGCGGGACGCTCCGCCAGGAGCACCGTCGCGGCGGGGCCGCGCCCCGGCCACTCCAGCCTTCCGCTCACCAGCACGGCGTCCCACCGCTCCTGCTCCAGCCGGGGCAGGGCCTCACTCCCCGAACGGACGGACTCGACGATGTGGCCGTCGGGGCTGAACAGCGCCGCGACCAGCCGTTCGGACCGCGGGTCGTCATCCACCAGCAGGATCCGGCGGCCGGCCGCCGTCGGGGTCTTGAGCGCGCTCACGGACGCCGCAGGAAGGCGGAGCGAGAAGACCGCTCCCCCCTTCGGGGCGTGGCTGTACTCCAGCCGGCCGCGATGTGCTTCCGCGATGCCGTAACTGATCGACAGGCCGAGCCCGGTCCCCTGACCCGGCTCCTTGGTGGTGAAGAACGGCGTGAACAGCATCGGCACGTGCTCGTCGTTCACGCCCGGACCGTTGTCCGTGACCGAGAGCCTGGCCTCGGACCCGGACACGGCCGTGTCGATGCGCACCACTCCGCTCCCCGGGAGCCGGGTCGAGCCGACGGATTGGACCGCGTTGGTCAGCAGGTTCAGCACCACCGACTGCAGCTCGTACAGGTCACCATCGACCTCGACCGGTCGGGGCGCCAGGTGCTCCTCGAGGGCGATGGCCCGGATCCTGAGCTCGTAGGCCACCAGCTGAGTGGTCCGGGCCACGACCTCGTTCAGGTCGACCCGCGACCGCTCCGGTGCCCCCTTCCGCGAGAAAGTGAGGAGGTTCCGCACGATCCGCCCGGCCCGTTCGGCCTGGTCGCGGATGACCTTGAGATGCTCGCGCGCCTCGGGCGTGGTCTTGGCTTGCTCCACGAGGAGCTCGGCGAGTCCCGCGATCGACGTGAGGGGATTGTTCAGCTCGTGCGCCACGCCCGAGACCAGCTGTCCCACCGCGGCGAGCTTCTCGTTCTGCATGAGCTGGGTCTCGAGGGCCCGCTGGACGGTCACGTCCTCGACCAGCACGACGCCTGCCGCGGCGCGTCCATCCATCACCGGGGCGGCGGTGAGGCGGAGGATCCTTCCTTCCCCCGGCAGGCGGACGGTGAGCGGCGGGGGCGGCTCGTCGCGGTGCAGCGCCGTGACCATCGCGGCGGCCGCCTCGCCGCCCGGGCCCAGCAGGGTGGCGAGCTCCGCCCCGGCGAGCGACTCGACCGGGTGGCCGAGGATCCGCGCGAGCGCGGTGTTGCCGCGCTGCACCCGGCCGTTGCCGTCGAGCACCGCGACCCCTTCGGTCAGGGCGTCGAATGCGGTCTCCCATTCTTCCTTGCCGCGCCGCACCATCTCGACGAACCGCGCGTTGGCGAGGACCACCGCGGTGTGGGTCGCGACCGTCGAGAGGAGGCTCAGGTCCTCGGCCGAGAACGGCCCGGCGTTGTGGCCGGTGACCCCGATGACGCCGAGCGACACCCCGTGCGCCCGGAGCGGGGCGATGGCGGCGGTCCGCGCGGCGAGGCCCGGAAGGATCGCGACCGCCGGCCCGTTGGTGGACTGGGTCTCGATGTGCCCCGCCTCGAACGCCTGGAGCGCCAGCCCTTCCGAGTCGCGCGGCACGATCCGGCCCGCCAGATTCGTCACATCCCCCTCGGCCCCCGCCACGCGGAGCGGGCCACCCCCCGGCTCGGCGAGGAGCACGAAGGCCCCCTGCGCGTGCAGGAAGCGCAGGGTATAGCGCGCCACCTGCTCGCCGATCCGCTCCACCTGGAGCGAGTCCGAGAGCACGTAGCTCAGTTCCTGGAGCGAGAACAGCTCGCCCATCCGGCGGTCGAGCTGGAGGGCGCCCTCGCGCTGCGCCGACTCGGCCAGCTCGGCGCGCGCCGTCGCGGCACGGGCGCGGAGGAACGCCGCGATGGCCAGGGCTGCGGCCACCGCGGCGGCGATCCAGCCCAGGGAGGAGCTCAGGGCTTCCCCTCGCCCCCGGCCCGCTGGGTGGAGACCGCGTCGGCGGGCGCGTTGGGCTTCACCCGGATCGACTTGGCGGGGATGCCGACGTTCACGTGATAGGGGCGCACGTCCTTCGTCGCCACGGCCACCGCCCCCACCATCCCGTTCCGGCCGACCCTCACCCCCGCGAGCACCGTGGCGTGATAGGTGATGCGGACGTCCTCCTCGAGCGTGGTCCGAGCGCTGGTCACATCCTTTTGGTCGATGATGCTGTGCGTGTGACTGTAAATGTTGGCGTAATCCGAGATGCTGACCCGGTCGCCCAGCGTGAGGCCACCACGATCGTCGAGGAGGACGTGGCGATGGACCACGACGTCGTCACCCACCTCGATGTCGTACCCGAAGGAGAATTCGACGAACTGGAACGCCTTGAAGTTCCTGCCGCAGCGGGCAAAGATGTGCCCCGCCAGGAGCCGGCGGAACCTGACGGCGAGTTCGACGTTCTGGCCCCCCACGGGGGAGCGGTCGAACGAATACCAGAGCCAGAGGAGCGGCTTCACCCGGGCGAACTTCGCCTGGTCGCACTCGGCGTAGTACTCGGGTTCGAGGGTGACGTGGTGCGGGTCGAGCGCCAGGAGCGCGGCGCGGGTCGCGGGCGGGGTGGCGGGGTCGGCGAGGGTCCGGTCGACGTCGAGGCCGGGATACCAGATCTGCGCCAGGGTGGCGCGGGCGATGCGGTACCAATCGGCACCGGGGGCGGCGAGCGCCTGGCCGAGCGCGGTGAGCCAGTCGACGGCGACCTGCTCGCTCGTCTCGGGGAGCGCGACCTTCTTGAGGGGGCGGAGGACCATGGAGTAAAGTATTCGAGAGACGTTGACGATGTGGAGAATTCCGACTAGTGTACACCGCTTTCTAGAAAATCACTTGAAAACCATTCTCATTTATGGCCTATGCCTCGACTGCTCTCGACGCTCCTCCTTGCCTTCCTGATCGCCGCCCCGCTCCAGGGCCAGACCCAATCATCGACCACCGTCGGCGGATACGGGGAGATCATCTTCGCCAGGCCGAACGGGGGTACCGCCTCGGCCGACGTCGCGCGGGTGGTGGTCTACCTCGCCCATACCTTCGATGAACGGCTCGCCTTCCGCTCCGAACTGGAGGTCGAGCACGCCCGGATCGAGGCCGGGGGGAGCGCGGGAGAGGTCGCGTTCGAGCAGGCGTACCTCGACTATCGGCTCTCCGACCGCTTCACCCTCCGCTCCGGCCTCGTGCTGGTCCCGGTGGGGATCATCAACGAGACTCACGAACCTCCGACATTCAATGGAGTCGGTCGTCCCGCGGCCGATCATGACCTGATCCCCGCCACCTGGCGCGAGATCGGGATCGGCGCGCTCGGCAACTTCGGTGGTGGCTGGAGCTGGCGCGCGTACGTGATGAATGGCCTGAAGGCCGAGGGATTCAGCGCCGCCGAGGGGATCCGTGCAGGACGTCAGGAAGGGCAGGAGGCGAGTTTCGCGGGCGTCGGGGTCACCGGCCGCCTCGAGTGGGCGCGTCCCGGCCTGAAGATCGGCCTTTCAGGCTTCCATGGCGGGTCGGCCGATACCAACAGCGCGGTCGGAACCGGGGCCTTCGGGGCTCCCGTGACGGTCCTCGCCGCCGACGCACGCTGGGAGTCCGGTCCCTGGACGGCCCGTGCACTCCTGGTGAACGTCGCAGTGCCCGACGCGGGGAAGATCAATGCCGCATTCGGCGGAACGGTGGCCGAGCGCAGCCGCGGCGGATACGTGGAAGGGGCGTACGACCTGCTGCATCTCCTCGCGCCGGCCAGCACCGCGCGCCTCGACGCGTTCACACGCGTCGAAAAGGTGAATACCCAAGCGCGCATGCCGACCGCGACCGCCGCCGACGAGTCGCTCGATCGGACCATCGTCACCAGTGGCCTCACCTTCCGTCCGCTCTCCACGGTGGCCTTCAAGGCCGACTATCAGGTCCTCCGGACCGCCTCGGGCGTGGGCGAAGGGGAGACCTTCGATCTGGGAATTGGATTCAGCTTCTGAAGATGCGATCGGCGATCCTCCTCCTCCTCCTCTCGGTCGTCGCGCCGCTCCGGGCCCAGACGGTCGCACCTGCCAAGGTGACGGCCTCGGTCGTGCGCGTGTTCGGCCCGGGAGTACGGGTCGACACCCTGGTGACCTCGCGCGGCCCCATCCTTCGCGCCGTACGGGGCGACACCCTGCTCGGATTTGCGACGGTGCGTGAGGTCCGGGGCAAGGACCAGCCGATCACGATCCTCGTTGCGGTCGACCGGTCCGGGCGGATATTGGATGTCGATATCCTCATCTACCGGGAATCGTATGGTGGCGAGGTGGCGTACGAGAGTTGGCGGCGTCAATTCCGGGGCCGGACCGTCGCCGACAGTATCCGGATCGGGAGGCCGATCCGCAACATCTCCGGCGCCACCATCAGCACTCACGCGGTGACCCTTGGCGTGCGTGCTGCCCTCGACGACCTCGCCACCCTGAGACGGGCCGGGACCTTGCCATGACGATGCCTACCTGGGCCGGGGTGCCCGTCCCGTTCCGCCGGCTGACCCGCTGGGTGACCCTCGTCCAGCTGGTGGGGTATACCGCGTCGCTCGCCTTCGTCTGGCACACGACGGGGCTGCGGGGTGGGGGGATCGCCGATCGGTATCGTGGAGTCGATCCTTCCCAGGGAGGCGACGCCCCGATGCAATTCCCGAAGCCGATGGAGGAGATGCTCCGCATCACGCACACCCATCTCCTCTCGCTCCTCGTGATCTTCCTCATCTCGGGGGCCGCGCTTCTCCTGTGCGCGCGGGTGTCGCCACGCGCCAAGCGGTTCCTCGTGGCGGAGCCGTTCGTCGCGATCCTGGTCTCGTTCGCGTCGCTCTGGCTCACCCGATTCGGCGATCCGCGTTTTGCCTGGATCTTGATGGCCTCGAGCGGCTTGATGGCGGTCACGTTCTACCTTCAGTGCGCCCTCGTCCTTCGCGAACTGGGCTGGCGGGACCGGGAGTGATCGACCGCCGCCGCTTCCTGCAGACGCTCGGCGGTGCGGGCGCCGCACTCTGGCTCCCCCGCATCCCGCGACCCGCGTCCCGCGATCCGATCTACGTCGAGCGGTGGAGCTGGGCGATGGGGCAACCGGTGGTGCTGCGGCTCTTCGCGGGGTCGGAGGCGCAGGGATATGCGGCGGCCCAGGCCGCGTTCGCGGAGTTGCGACGGGTGGAGGGAGTGCTGTCGCGCTTCGACATGGGGAGCGACCTCAGCGCACTCAACGATCGGGCAGGACGGGGGCCGGTGCGTGTCGACCAGGACCTGGTGCGGGTCCTGACGGTCGCCGAAGGACTCCGTCACCAAACGGCGGGTGCGTTCGATCCTGCGATCGAGCCGGTGATGCGGGCGTGGGGATTCCACGCGGTGCGGCGCGAGGCACCGACGACCCGGGAGCTCGATGACGCGCGGGGTGCCGTCCGCGCGGCCCGGGTGCGGATCGAGGGCGATCGCATCGCCCTCGATGGACGCGGTTCGGCCCTCGATCTCGGAGGGATCGGGGTGGGATATGGCCTCGACCGCGCCGGGGCGGTGCTCCGCGCGTACGGGATCGATGCGGCGCTCCTCGACGTGAGCGGCGACCTGCTCGCGATCGGGGCGCCCCCGGGAGAGCGGGGGTGGTGGGTGGACCTGGCGGATCCGGCGCGCGTGGGTGCCGTAAGCGGGACGGTGTTGCTGCGCGATCGCGCCCTCGCCACCTCAGCGAACGCCATTTCTGTGCTGCGCTGGCGAGGGCGGGTCGTCGGGCACGTGATGGATCCGCACACGGCCCAGCCCGCGGAGCGTGTGCGGCAGGTCAGCGTGGAGGCGCCCAGCGGCGTGCTGGCCGATGCGTGGTCGACAGCGTTGCTCGTGGCGCCGGTCCCACTGCCCCCGGGCTGTCGCGCCCACGTAGTCGCCTAGGGCGCATTGTCTCCTCCTGTCTCCTCCCGTCTCCTCCCGTCTCCTCCCGTCTCCTCCCGTCTCCTCCCGTCTCCTCCCGTCTCCTCCCGTCTCCTCCCGTCTCGCTACGGAGTACGCGTGGAGTCCGACTGGGCGGACCGGGCGCGGAGCATCACCCGGTCGCGCTCGCGGCTGATCGTCATGACCCGGTCCTTCCAGCCGTCGGTGCGGGCGCCCTGGTAGCTCAGGGTGAACTCCTGCGTCACCGGGATCGGCATCTCGAAGACATACAGGGCGCTGGCCTGGCCGCGGACGGGGAGCTGCTGGTTGGTGAAGTTGGCGGAGAGCGGGATGATCCCGATGGCGCGGAACTCCTGGTTCTGCACGCTGAGCGCAATGTCCTGCGGCTGGTACTGCTGGCCGGCGCGCGCCGCGAAGAAGGTGATGAGCGCCACCCCGGGTTCGGCCGTCCCGTGCTGCTGGGCGATGGTATCGATCCGGGCGCGGCGCGATTCCCGCAGCTCGTGCATGGCCCGATAGCCGTCATTGGCCAGGAGCCGGAGCATCCGTTCGTCGAGGGGGAGGAAGCGGATCTCGAGATCGCCGACCGCCCACTTGAGGGAGAGGTCGTCCTGGTTCAGCCGGCCGAACCCGACCGGCACCGTCTGGGCATCGGCCGGGAGCGGGGCGGGGGTGGTCTGGCCCTGCGCGCCGCCGCAGGCCGCGGTGGCCAGGAGGATCAGGAGCGCACTGGTCCGAAGGGGTCGGGTCACGTCATTCTCCTGGGTCGTGCAAGGCGGACTCGATCGAGCCACGCAACGTCGCGATCCCGTCGCCGCTCTTGCTGCTGGTCACCTCGACCTGTTCCTCGTTGAGGTGGAGCGCCCGGGCGATCGCTTTCACCTGGATACGCCGGGCCTCGGTGCCGAGCTTGTCGGCCTTGGTGAGCACCGCGAGCACTGGGAGGGAGCGCTCGCCCAGGAGCTTCGCCATCGCGCGATCCTCGGCCGAAGGGTCGTGGCGGATGTCGAGGAGCCACACCAGGCCCGTGATCGTGGGGCGCAGGGTGAGGAAATCCTGGATCAGGGTCGCGAAGCGGGCCCGCTCGGTCTTGGAGGCCCGGGCGTAGCCGTACCCGGGAAGGTCGACGAGGTAGTACGGCCGCGGGTCGCGGGTCGCGGG
>JANLXK010000531.1:0-1155 GCA_031365045.1 Gemmatimonadota bacterium
GTTCATCTGGCTCGGTGTGGTGTTGGGCACGATTCTCCTGGTTGGGGCACTGGCCGCCCGTGTCCTCCCGGGAAAGGGGAGTGATTTCGTCCTGGAACTTCCACCGTTACGGGTGCCACGTCCCGGAAACATTCTCGTGAAAACACTGGCTCGTATCGAGTGGTACCTGAAGGAAGCCGTCCCGCTTTTTGTTCTGGGAACCCTGATTCTGTTCGTAGCCGACCGCCTCAACCTCCTGACTAAGCTCGAGGCGCTTGCGGCACCCGTCCTGCACGGGGTTCTCGGACTCCCGCGTGAAACCGCGGCGGCGTTCATCGTCGGTTTTCTGCGCCGCGATTTTGGCGCGGCCGGCCTCTATCATCTGGCCCAGGCGGGACGTCTCGATGGCGTGCAGGTCGTCGTCGCGGTTGTCGTGATCACCCTGTTCATCCCCTGTATTGCGAATTTCTTTATGATGGTCAAGGAGCGAGGTTGGAAGACCGGTCTCGCCATTGCGTCGTTTATCTTCCCCTTTGCACTCTTGGTCGGCGCCACTCTCAACTGGGTTCTGCGCGCAATGCACGTGACACTTCAGTGAGCGACCCCAATCCCGAGTTCGTTCCGTTCGTGACGAAACTCAAGGCGCGTGGCGACGCCACCGAATTCACGTGTTCGCTGTGCGGCGCGCACTTTACCCACGGGACCCTCGTTTGCGTTTCGTGTCCGTTGAACGCGGGCTGTGAAGTTGTGAAGTGCCCGTCGTGCGGCTTTCAGTCCCCACGCCGCTCCCGGATCGTCGACGCAGTGAAGCGCCTGTTCGGATCCGGGGAGCCAAAGTGATCTCGTGGTTCTTGCGTGCACGCGGCGCCGACGGGACGGGGCCGCGTGCCTTGTCCGCGCTTCGCGCGGGAGAATCGGGGATCATCGTCCGCATCGTATCGACAGCGCCTGAGCGCCTCGTGAAGCTGTCAAGCCTCGGCGTGATGCCCGGCGTCCGAGTCACGCTCGTGCAGCGACACCCAGCGGTCGTCCTCCAGATCGCCGAAACCAGCATTGCTCTCGACCGCGAGGTCGCGGACGACATTCTGGTACACCATTCCTCCTGGGAATCCGGACCCTAGACCCAAAACAAGCGTGTTTCGAAACGACGTGAGGCACGACGCCGCGCTCGGCGAG
>JANLXK010000546.1:0-1478 GCA_031365045.1 Gemmatimonadota bacterium
CGTTTCCGCTCGAGCATTTGGCCGTCGGCGTGACCGACTTGCAGGCCCTGTTGGTCACGCACGGCTACCCCGACGGGATCGTCTTCGGACATGCCAAAGACGGCAACATCCATTTCATCATCAGCCAGTCGTTCAACGAACCCGCTTCGATCACCCAGTACGAGCGATTCACCGACGACCTCGTCGCGATGGTCGTCGACCGCTACGACGGGGCGCTCAAGGCCGAGCACGGCACCGGGCGCAACATGGCGCCGTTCGTCCTGCGCGAGTGGGGGACCGAGGCGTACGCGATCATGCGGGAGGTGAAGCGTCTGGTGGACCCGGAGGGGATCCTGAACCCCGGCGTCTTGCTCAACGACGACCCGCGCGTCCACCTCGCGAACCTGAAATCGCTCCCCCGCGTCGAAGACGAAGTCGACCGGTGCATCGAGTGCGGTTTTTGCGAATCGAAATGCCCGAGCCGCGATCTGACGCTGACGCCGCGACAACGCATCGTGATTCGCCGCGAGCAGGCCCGGCGAATCGCCGCCGGCGACACGGCTGGATTACAGGCGTTGAGGGACGGCCTCGACTACGCGATGCAGGACACCTGCGCCACCGACGGGATGTGCGCGACCGAGTGCCCCGTGGGCATCGACACCGGCGCGCTGGTGAAACGGTTGCGCGCCGAAGGGCACGGCGCCTTCGCACTCATGGCGGCGCGTAGGGCGGCCACAGCGTTTCCCGGCGTCGAGACGCTCGCCCGAGCGGCCCTGATGTTCCCTTCGCCTTTTCGCGACCTTCCAGACGCGGCCGGCGCTTTGCCCGACACCGGACCGCAGGCGGGGGCGGACGCCGTGTACTTTCCGAGCTGCGTGACGCGCGTGCTCGGCGGCGGCACGAGGCCGCTTGCACAAGCCATCGTCGACGTCGCCTCGCGCGCGGGGTTGCGGCTGTTCATCCCGCGCGACGTCGCTGGAACCTGCTGCGGTATGCCGTTCTCGTCGAAAGGGTTCGAGGAGGCTCACGCGATAGCGGCGAATCGGGCGATCGAGCGGATCTGGCGGTGGAGCGACGCCGGGCGGCTCCCGGTCGTGGTCGACACGAGCCCGTGCGCATACTCGTTTGCGACCTGCCGCGACGCGCTCACCGAAGCCAACTGCAAGCGCTTCGACGCGTTGCGAATCGAGGACGCGGTCCATTGGGCCCACGACACGCTGCTGCCGAGGCTCCCGATCCACAAGCGCGTCTCGCGCGTCGCTGTTCACCCCGTGTGCTCGGTCGTGAAGCTCGGACTGGTCACGAAGCTCACCGCGACCCTTCGCGCCTGTGCGGACGAGGTCGTCGTACCCATCGAAGCCGGCTGCTGCGGCTTCGCCGGCGACCGCGGCTTCACGCTGCCGGAGCTGACCGAGGCGGCGACGCGCTTGGAGACTCTCGAGCTCGCCTCGGGACCAGCGTGCGATCTCTACGTGTCGTCCAGCCGCACCTGCGAGATC